>NHHO02000004.1 GCA_002171035.2 Candidatus Pelagibacter sp. TMED165 | reverse complement strand
TGATATTTCAAAAAATAATTATATGCAAAACAATTATACTAGAATAGAAATTGGAAATAACTCTACTTTAAAAAATTATAATATTCAGTCAAACACAAGTAATGGTTTTTTTTATAAATATATAAAAGTTAAGCTTTGCGATAAATCAAATTATGAGGAATATATTTTTTCATCAGGATTAAAATTTAATAGAATAGAGGAAGAAGTGGATATTGATGGAGAAAATGCAAAATGCTCGATTCAATCCTCTTTATTTTTAAACTTAGACTCGCATCAAGAGATCAAAACACAAATAAATCACTTGAAACCTAACAGTATAAGTCATCAAAAAATTAAAAAAGTGTTAAATAAAAATTGTAAAGGAGCCTATCAAGGAAAGATTTACGTGAAGAATATAGCCCAAAAAACCGATGCGTATCAGCTTAGTAAAGCTTTATTATTAGATAATTCTTCAGAATTTAATGCTAAACCTGAGTTAGAAATTTACGCCGATGATGTTAAATGCTCACATGGCTCAACTTCTGGAAGTATGAACGAAGATTCCATTTATTATTTAATGACAAGGGGGATTTCTAGAAAAAATGCAGTAGATTTATTGACCAAAGCTTTTTTATTTGAGGTAGTAGAGTCAATCTCAAATACAGAGATAAAAAAAATTATAGAAAAAAATTTAGATAGACAAATTTATGGATATTAAAAATATAAAATCTGAATTTCCTATATTTAAACAGAAAATAAATGGAAAACCTCTGGTATATTTAGATAGCGCTAATTCATCCCAAAAACCTCAGACTGTAATATCGAAAATATCAAATTTTTATGAGACGGAGTATTCAAATGTAGGTAGAAGTGTTCATAGTTTAGCAGTAAAAGCGACAAATCGATTTGAAGAAACAAGAGATTTAATAAAAAAATATATTAATGCCAAGCATAGGGAAGAAATAATTTTTACAAAAGGAGCTACTGATTCCATCAATCTCGTAGCAACTTCTTATGGAGATCAATTTATTAATAAAGGAGATGAAATTTTAGTAACAGAACTTGAACACCATTCAAATTATGTACCCTGGAACTTTATAAGAGAAAAAAAAGGGGCAGTTATAAAATTTGCTAAAGCAAACAATAAAGGAGAGGTCGAGGCAGATGAAATAAACAAACAAATAACCAAAAAAACAAAAATTATAGCAATTACTCACTTATCTAATGTCACAGGAGCTATTATTCCGATTAAAAAAATTGTTGAGATTGCTAAAGCCAAAAATATTCCTGTTTTGGTTGATGGTACTCAAGGCGCTCCACATCTCAAAATAGATATGCAAGATCTTGATTGTGATTTTTACGCAATTTCTTGTCATAAAATGTATGGACCTAATGGTTTAGGTATTCTTTATTTAAAAAAAAAATGGGCAGATATTTTAAAACCTTACCAAGGAGGTGGAGGCATGATAGATGAAGTCCAAAAAGATAAAATAACATACGCTGAATCACCAACTAAATTTGAAGCCGGAACAATGCAAACTGCCGAGGTAGTTAGTTTTGCTGAGGCAATTAAATTTATAGAAAAATTAGGTATTAAAAATATTTTAGCTCATGAAAATGAAGTAATGCATTATGGGTTAGAAAAACTGAAAAAAAATAACTCTGTAAAAATAATAGGAGAGCCAAAAAATAGAGGCTCAGTAATTAGCTTTAGCATAAAAGGAATACACCCTCATGATATTGCCACTATCTTAGATGATGATGGTGTCGCTATTCGTGCAGGCCATCATTGTTGTCAAATTTTACATGAAAAACTAGGTATTGCTGCAAGTGCGAGAGCGTCATTAGGAGTCTATAACACCAAAGAGGACATGGATATTTTGTGTGAAAGTATTAATAACTGCAAAAAGGTATTTCAACTTTAATGGAACTTAAAGAACTATATCAAGAAATTATTTTAGACCATGGAAAAAACCCAAGGAACAAAGGTAAGTGTAATTCATTTAATAGCGATGCAAAAGGTCATAATCCTTTATGCGGTGACAAAGTGCATATATTTTTAAAACTTGATGATAAAAAAAAAGTTGAAGATGTTAGTTTTGAGGGAGAGGGATGCGCTATATCTTTAGCTTCTGCCTCTATTCTAACTGAAACTATAAAAGGAAAAGAATATAATAATGCAAATTTAATAATTAAAGATTTTTTAAATCTAATAAAATATGAAAAAAAAATCACTATTAACAGCTTAAGTGAAGATCAAAAAACCTCTATTATGTCTTTGTCAGGTGTCAAAAACTTTCCTATGAGAATCAAATGTGCAACTATGGCTTGGCACACACTAACTTCGGCTTTAAAAAAATAAATGGATAATTTAAAAAATAAGATAATAGAAGAAATAAAAAAAATATATGACCCAGAGATTCCGGTTAATATTTATGATTTAGGATTAATTTACAAGTTAGAAGTTTCAAAAGAAGGAAATGTTAAAGTTGAAATGACTTTAACTTCACCAAATTGCCCTGTAGCAGAAAGTTTGCCTTCTATGGTAAAAAATAATATACTAAATACTTCAGGGGTTGGAGACGTTGATTTCAAGATTGTTTGGGATCCTCCTTGGAGTAAAGACAAAATGTCAGAAGCTGCTAAATTAGAATTAAATTTATGAAAAATGAAGTAATTAAACTCAGTGATAATGCCGCTAAAAGAATAAAAGAAATAATGCAATCAGCCAATAGTTCTACAATAGGCGTAAGAGTCGGTGTTAAAACTGGTGGTTGTGCTGGCATGTCGTACGTAATGGAGTATGCAGAAAATATTAAACCAAATGAAGAAGTTGTAGAGGATAAAGGAGTTAAAGTTTTAATTGATCCAAAAGCTATTATGTATCTTCTAGGTACAGAAATGGACTATAAAAAAGAAAAATTTTCTTCACAATTTATATTTAAAAATCCAAACGAAACTGAACGTTGTGGATGTGGAGAGTCTTTTAAAGTCTAGCCACTATAGTACATTTCAAATTCAATTGGATGAGGAGTATGCTCAAATTTATAAATTTCTTGAAACTTAAGTTCTATATAAGCATCAATTTGATCATCAGTAAATACCCCTCCTTCAGTAAGAAATTTTCTGTCCTTATCTAGAGATTGCATGGCTTCTCTTAACGAGCCACATACAGTAGGAAGTTTTTTTACTTCCGTTTCAGTCAATGAATATAAATCCTTGTCAAATGCTTTGCCTGGATCAATTTTATTTTTTATACCGTCTAGTCCGGCCATTAACATTGAAGCAAATGTTAAATAAGGGTTTCCTGCAGCGTCAGGAAATCTTATTTCCATTCTAGCAGCTTTAGGATTGCTTATTACAGGTATTCTACAAGATGCAGATCTATTTCTCGCTGAGTAAGCTAGAATTACTGGAGCTTCGAAGCCTGGAATTAGTCTTTTGTAACTATTTGTTGTTGCGTTAGCAAAAGCATTTATTGCTTTTGCATGTTTTAATATTCCCCCAATGTAGTGTAAAGCTGTTTTTGATAATCCAGCGTATTCTTTACCCATAAAAGTTGGAGTAGAGCCTTTCCAAATAGATTGATGACAGTGCATACCTGAACCGTTATCTCCTTTAACTGGTTTAGGCATAAATGTAGCTGTTTTTCCAAAAGAATGCGTTACCATTTGAACTGCATATTTATAAAGTTGAACGTTATCAGCCATATCTGTCAATGTTCCGAAGTACATACCTAATTCATGTTGGCTTGGTGCAACTTCATGATGATGTTTTTCAACTTTAACACCCATATCTTTTAATGCTTTTAGATATTCTCCTCGCATATCCTGCGCGCTATCTACTGGAGGAACTGGAAAATAACCGCCCTTAATTCCTGGTCTATGACCTAGATTTCCATTCTCATATTTTTTACCAGTATTGTAGGGACCTTCCGAACTATCAATTGAAAAACTTGTTTCGTTCATATCATTTTTAAATCTGACATCGTCAAAAACAAAAAATTCAGGTTCAGGACCAAAATAGGCTTTATCACCAATACCTGTTTTTTTTAGATATGTTTCAGCTTTTTTTGCCGTGCCCCTCGGATCTCTTTCATAAGGGTCTTTTTTTACTGCATCGAGAATATCACAAAAAATATTCAAGGTTGTATGAGAATTAAATGGATCAATTATAGGTCTCGATGTATCAGGCTTTAAAATCATGTCTGACTCATTAATAGCTTTCCAACCTGCAATAGATGATCCATCAAAAAAGACGCCTTTATCAAACATATCTTCATCAACAATTGTAGAGTCCATAGTTAAATGTTGAAGTTTCCCTTTTGGATCAGTAAATCTTAAATCAACAAATTCGACATCTTTGTCCTTTATTAACTTAAGAACATCTTTTGAGCTCATATAATAAGTCCTTTGTAAGTTTTAATTTAAAAGAGTATTAAACATAACAGATTTCAGAATATCAATAATATAATATAAAGAGATGACAGGTATGCATAATTTACATAAATACAATCAGGGCTTGAAATGAGACAGGCTAATACGTTAGACATTTTTTTACTTATTTTACTTGGTGTAATTTGGGGGTCATCTTTTTTTAATATTAAAATTGCATTAGAGTCGTACGATCCCTTCACCTTAGCACTAGTTAGAGTTTTGTTTGCTAGCGTACCTCTGTTGATCCTTTGTTACATAAAAAATGTAAGAATTCTTGCATTTTCAAAAAAGTGGAAACCTTATGCCCTTATAGGAATGTGCAATATAACAATTCCTTTCGCTTTAATCGCAATAGGAACTAATAAGATTGACAGTTATCTCGCAGCAATTTTAATGAGTACTACTCCAATTAGCGGTTCTATATTAGCTCATTTTTTTACTAAAGATGAGAAAATAACTTTTTTTAAAAGTATAGGTATTATATTAGGATTTTCTGGAATTATCTTTTTGTTTTTTGATAAAGTTGTTATTAATGATAATAATTATTTATACGCTTTAGTAGTGATAGCAGGATCGACATTTTATTCAATTGGAGGAATATTAACTCTGAGATTAAAAAATATGGGTAATGAAAATGTTACAACATCAACTACTATATGGTCTATTTTATTCTTGTTTCCTTTAGCTTTTTTGTTTGAAAACCCATTAAGCAGTTCCCCAAGTATTGAGTCGACTTTATCATTAATTTATTTAGGAATAATTGCGACAGGATTGGCATGGTTATTAAGATTTAGAATATTAACTGTAAACGGTTTAGTTTTTCAAACTCAAGTTGCTTATTTAATACCCATCTTTGGCGTTATTTTTGGATATTTTTTAATGGAAGAAATAATTACTTGGAGAGTTTTGGTTTCCCTAGTAATTATAGTAATGGGAATATTTATTGTAAGAAAAAATAACAAAGGAAATATTAATTAAATGAATGGTGAGTCGATCGAATTACATATTTTATCAGTATTTGCTTTATTAAGTTTTTTTGTAATTTTATTAATAAACAAATATTCTAAATTTATCTCAAAAGGAGCTTTGCTCGATCAAGACTATTCTAAACCTCAAGCTTTTCATAAAGAAGCAGTTCCTAGAAGCGGAGGGTTAGCAATTATTTTTTTATTTGTAATATTTATCTTTATTAATAATTCTCTCTTTGAAAATAATTTTCTAGATTATCTAATTATTTCATTTTTACTTTTTGTATTAGGGTTTTTGGATGATTTAAAAATTAATTTAAGTCCCAACATCCGTTTGATTGCAATGATTGCAGCTTTAATTCTTAGTATAAATTTTTTATCAGTCGAGATAAATAGAACTGGATTTTTTTTTCTAGATGAATGGTTAAAAAACAATATATTTCAAACAATTTTTGTTTTATTATGTTTTATCTTTATCATAAATGGTTCAAATTTTATCGATGGATTTAACGGACTCCTATGCATTCATTTTATCATAATTAACGTAATTTTTTTATCTATAAACTTAAGCAATTCACATTTAGATTTTTCTTTTTTTATAACCGGTCAAATAGTTATAATTTTAACGTTTTTATTTTTTAATTTTCCTTCAGGAAAAATATTTTTAGGAGATGGAGGATCTTATATGATTGGTGCTTTGACCGCTTTAAATGCCATAAACACTTCTCATTTAAATCCTTACATTTCTCCAGTATTATTTGCAGTCATTTTATTTTATTTATTTTTTGAGGTTTTTTTTTCTTTTATAAGAAAAGTATATTCAAAAAAGTCGCCTCTTCAACCTGATGAATTACATCTGCATATGTTAATCTATAAAAAATTAGAAACATATAAATCAAGTTCTTCTAATAATTATTTAACATCTTTAATTATTAATTTTTCTTATTTAGCTTTACTTTCGCCTTTATTTTTCTTTTATAAAAATCATATTTTTTTAAGATATGCCTTTATAGGTTTAGTAGTGACTTATGTCTTAATTTACTTTAGAATTAGAAAAAACCAATTAAAATAGTTGAAATTTATCGTATAAGTTTATTTTACTAGTTGTTTTTATCTATAAATAAGCACTAGAAAAAAAACTTAAATAATATACAAGCTTAACGATAATTGAGGGCAAGTGGCGGAATTGGTATACGCGCTAGTCTTAGGAACTAGTGCCGCAAGGCTTAAGAGTTCGAGTCTCTTCTTGCCCACCAAATGAAAATTATGAAAGTTGAAATTAAATCTAAAAAAGGATTAAGGACGTGTTTATCTATAATTGTTGATAAAACAACTATACAAAATAAATTAAATGAAAGATTGCTTGAGCTACAATCTGAAGTAAGTTTAAAAGGTTTTAGACCAGGAAAAGTTCCAGCAGGAGTTATTAAAAGTCAATTTGGCAAAGCTGTTTATGGGGAAGTTATAGATAAACTTCTAAAAGAAACATCTAGTAATGCAATAAAAGAAAAAAAAATTAAAGCAGCCGGACAACCCAAACTAGATTTAAAAACTTTTGGAGAGGGTAAAGATTTAAACTTTACACTTGAGATCGATTGTTTACCTGAAATTAAATTGAAGCCTTTTGAAACTTTCAAAGTTAATGATTATAAAGTAAAAATTGACAGCAAAATAATAGAAGATAAATTGCAAGAAATTTCTAAACAAAATAAAAAATTTGAAGATAAAAAAGAAACTGATAAAGCAGTGCTAGGTGATCAAGTAGTTTTTGATTACTCTGCTACTGTTGATGGAAATAAATTTGAAGGAAGCGAAGGTAAAGGAGTTCAACTTGAATTGGGAAAAGACTTATTTCTAAAAGGATTTGATACTCAACTAGTCGGGGTTAAAAAAAAAGAGACTAAAAGTGTAATTGCAATTTTACCCGCAAATCATCCAAAAAAAGAATTAGCTAATAAAAAAACTAAATTTGAATGTCAAATTCTTAATATTAAAAAATCAGTAGAAAATAAAATAGATAATGATTTTGCTAAATTAATGGGTGCTAAAGATTTAACTGAATTAAGAAAGTTAATAGAAAATCAAATATCTTCCCAATACAATCAAGCTTTAAATTCTATAACAAAAAAAGAAATTTTAGACCTAATCGATAAATCATATGATATTGATTTACCACAAAATTTAGTTGAAAACGAACTTTTAGGAATTACAAATACTCTTAAAAAAGAAGAGGCTGAAAAACATAAATTAAAAAATGAAAAACTTGCTAAATCTAGAATAAAAGTTGGGCTTATACTTAATGAGTACGGTGAAAAAAATAATTTAAAAGTTGAAGCAAATGAAGTTCAAGCCGAGATACAAAAACAGATGAAATCAATGCCAGGTCAAGAAAAAATGGTAATAGACTATTATCAAAAAAATCCTAACGCATCTCATAGTTTAAAAGGAGCAATTTATGAGGATAAAATTATAAGTCTAATAAAATCTAAAATAAAATTAAATTCAAAGATTTTAACAACAAAAGAGGCAGAGAAAGTAATATCAGATTTCAATAAATCAGCAGTAAAAAATGATAAATCTAAAGAGATAAAATCAACAAAAAGTAAATCTAAAACAAAAAAATAGTAAAAAGTAATCAATAGTTGTATAAATCATTAACTATGAGTCGCGATATACAAGAGCAAATGAATACTTTAATTCCTATGGTTGTAGAACAATCTAGCAAGGGAGAAAGAGCTTATGATATTTACTCTAGACTTTTAAAAGAAAGAATTGTTTTTTTAGTTGGCCCCGTTAATGACAGCGTCGCCTCTTTAGTCACAGCGCAATTACTTTTTTTAGAGTCAGAAAATCCAAAAAAGGAGATAAATTTTTATATTAATAGTCCAGGAGGGCTAGTTACAGCTGGGTTAGGAATTTATGATACAATGCAGTTTATCAACTCACCTGTTTCAACTCTATGTATCGGTCAGGCTTCATCTATGGGTTCATTTCTTTTAGCAGCTGGGGAAAAAGGAAAAAGATTTTCACTACCAAATTCTAGAATTATGGTTCATCAACCTTCAGCTGGTTTTCAAGGACAAGCTACAGATATTCAAATTCACGCTAAAGAAATTCTTTCTTTAAAAGAGAGATTAAATAAAATTTATGCAAAACATACTGGAAAATCTGTTGGAGATATTTCTGCAGCATTGGAAAGAGATCATTTTATGACAGCAGATGACGCAAAGAAGTTTGGTCTAATCGACTCAGTAGTAGAAAAAAGAAAATAGTACACAATATCTAGAGCTCTACACAACTTATGCTTGCTATAAGAACATGTGTAATTTAAAATTATAATATTGATTCGTTATGACAGAAAAAAATAACAAAAACATTCTCTATTGTTCTTTTTGTGGAAAGAGCCAGCATGAAGTTAGAAAACTTATAGCTGGTCCTACCGTTTTTATTTGCGATGAATGTGTTGAACTTTGTATGGATATCATTAAGGAAGAAAACAAAAGTTCATTAATTAAACATCAAGATGGAGTTCCAACACCTAAAGAAATTTGTAACATTTTAGATGAACATGTTATTGGACAAAAAATAGCTAAAGAAGTTTTATCTGTTGCAGTACACAATCATTATAAAAGATTGAACCACGAAACTAAAAACAATAAAGAAGTAGAACTTTCAAAATCAAACATTTTATTAGTAGGTCCTACAGGATGTGGAAAAACTCTTTTAGCTCAAACTTTAGCAAGAATTTTAGACGTTCCTTTTACTATGGCAGACGCAACTACATTGACAGAGGCGGGATATGTTGGAGAAGATGTTGAAAATATAATTTTAAAGCTATTACAAGCTGCGGATTATAATGTTGAAAAAGCTCAAAGAGGAATTGTTTATATTGATGAAGTAGACAAAATTAGTAGAAAATCAGAAAATCCATCTATTACAAGAGATGTTTCGGGAGAGGGTGTTCAACAAGCACTATTAAAAATTATGGAAGGCACAGTAGCAAGTGTGCCACCTCAAGGAGGAAGAAAACACCCCCAACAAGAATTCTTACAAGTCGATACAACTAATATTCTATTTATATGCGGAGGTGCTTTTGCTGGCCTTGATAAAATAATTGATAGCAGGGGAAAAGGAACATCAATTGGTTTTGGTGCTAAAGTTGAAAGTAGAGAAGAAAAAAAATTTTCAGAAACTATGAAAGGTTTAGAACCAGAAGATCTTATTAGATATGGATTGATACCAGAGTTTATAGGAAGAATGCCTATAATCGCCACCTTAGATGATTTAGACGAAAAGTCATTAATAAAAATTTTAAAAGAGCCTAAAAATTCTTTAATTAAACAATATCAAAAATTATTTGAATTTGAAAATGTTAATCTAGAATTTAAAGAAGATGCCCTTGTTGAAATTGCGAAAAAGGCTATTATAAAAAAAACAGGCGCAAGAGGCTTAAGGTCAATTCTAGAGAATATACTTTTAAAAACTATGTTTGAACTTCCAGATTTGGAAGATGTGATAAAAGTGACTGTAGACAAGTCAGCTGTAAGAGGCGATATAGATCCTATTGTCACATATGGCAAAAAACAATCAACATCAGTAGCTTAATTTTAAATAAGTTCCTTGATATTTTATTGAAAACTACCATATAAATCTAATATGACTAAATTAGATTCTAAACCATTACTTCCATTAAGAGATATAGTTATATTTCCTTCGATGGTTGTACCTCTTTTTGTCGGGAGAGATAAATCAATAAAAGCACTTCAAGAAGTGATGAAAACTGATAAATCTATAGTTTTAGTTGCTCAAAAAAATTCTGAGATAGATGAACCCGAGATTAAAGATATTTATAGCTATGGTTGTTTAAGCAAAGTATTACAATTATTAAAATTACCAGACGGGACAGTTAAGGTTTTAGTAGAAGGTGAAAAAAGAGTAAAGATCTTAGAAATTCAAAATGAAAAAGACCACTTAAGCTGTAATATAGAACCAGTAAAAGATGAAAATAAAACTAAAGAAAGTGAATTGTACGCGCAAAGTATAGTTAAAAAATTTGAAAAATTATTAGTTTTAAATAAAAGAGATCTTACAGACTCTATTAATAGCATAAAAAAACTGAAAGACCCTAGTCAAATAGCTGACAATATAGCTGCAAATTTAAATCTACAAATATTTGAAAAGCAAGAATTGCTCGAAATATTAGACTTAAGAAAAAGATTAGAAAAAATTTATGAATTGGTTGACAAAGAAACAAGTGTAATTTCTGTAGAGAAAAAAATTAGAGGAAGAGTCAAAAATCAGATGGAAAAAACTCAAAGAGAATATTATTTAAATGAACAACTAAAAGCTATTCAAAAAGAATTGGGAGAAATAGATGAAGGCAAAGACGAAATCTCTGCTCTAAATAAATTAATTTTAAAAGCTAAAATGCCAAAATTAGTTCTTGAAAAATGCTTATCTGAATTAAAAAAATTAAAATCAATGAGTCCGATGTCAGCAGAGGCAACAGTTGTTAGAAATTATTTAGACTGGATGACTGAATTGCCTTGGTCAACTAAAAGTAAAATAACTTCAGATTTAAAAAATGCTCAAAAAATATTAGATGAGGATCATTATGGATTAGATAAAGTCAAAGAAAGAATAATAGANTNTNTAGCNGTNCAAAAAAGANTNNNAAAAATNAAAGGANCTATNTTATGTNTAGTTGGACCNCCAGGAGTAGGAAAAACTTCTCTTGGTAAATCTATTGCTAAAGCAACTAATAGAAAGTTTATAAGAATTTCTTTAGGTGGAATAAGAGATGAAGCAGAAATAAGAGGTCACAGAAGAACTTATATTGGATCTTTACCTGGAAAAATTATTCAAATGATGAAAAAAGCTGGAACTAAAAATCCACTNTTTCTTTTAGATGAAATAGACAAAGTTGGAAATGATTACCGCGGTGATCCTTCCTCTGCTTTGTTGGAAGCTTTAGATCCTGAACAAAACAAGGAGTTTAATGATCATTATTTAGAAGTAGATTACGATTTGTCAGATGTTATGTTTGTAACTACTGCTAACACCTTAAATATTTTACCACCTCTATTAGACCGTATGGAAGTAATAAGAATACCTGGTTATACTGAGGATGAAAAAGTCAATATTTCACAAAAATATCTAATACCTAAACAAAGCGCAAACAATGGATTAAAGAATAATGAGTGGAACCTTGATCAAAATATAAACAGAAAAATTATTAGAAATTATACTAGAGAGTCTGGTGTTCGTAATCTAGAGAGAGAAATTTCTAAAATCGCTAGAAAAATTGTCAAAAAGATTGATGCCAATGAAAAAACCAACAATCCAATTAAAGAAACCGATTTAAGTGATTATTTAGGTATAGAGAAATATAATTATGGCGAGATAGAAGCACAGAACCGCATAGGAGTAGTGACTGGGTTAGCTTGGACTGAAGTTGGCGGGGAAATTCTAAAAATTGAAACAGTAATCATGCCAGGTAAAGGAAAAATGCAAATTACTGGGAAATTGGGAGAGGTTATGCAGGAGTCAGTAAAAGCTGCTAAATCTTATATTAGATCTAAAAGTTTAGACTATGGAATTATACCCCCAATATTTGATAAGAAAGATTTTCATATACATGTTCCTGAAGGAGCAACACCTAAAGATGGTCCCTCAGCAGGTATAGCAATGGTAACTTCTATAGTATCAGCCATAACAGAAATCCCGGTTGATAAAAATGTTGCTATGACTGGAGAAATAACTCTAAGAGGTGTAGTATTACCTATTGGTGGTCTCAAAGAAAAATTATTAGCTGCTCATAGAGCTGGAATAAAAAAAGTTCTAATACCTAATGACAACAAAAAAGATCTCACTGAAATTCCAGAGGTTATCAAAAAAAGTATTAATATAATTGCAGTAAAAAATGTTGATGAAGTGTTAAAACATGCGCTAACTAAAGAATTAAAAAGAGTAGAATGGGTAGAAGTTGAACAATTTTCTGAAAAAAATCGGAATAAAGGTAAATCCGGTACAACTAGCACGCATTAATAATCAACTAAACCAGTCGGTATATTTTTCTTTATTTAATAAAATATACTGTGGAAGTTCTTTAGTTTCTGTTTTTATTAAAGGTTTTCCAGACCACTTATTTCCCTTCATATCTGCCTCATAATCATAAACTGCCAAATTATTTTCCATCATTTTAGTTATATCATTTACGTTTAAACCACTTTCAAGGAATTCAGCATTGTGGCCGAAATTTTCTAACTTTTTTTTTAATTCTTCAGCGGTTCTTAAATTGGTAAAATGCCATCCACCATTTTCAACATATTCTATGCTGTTATATTTCATTTTTGAAAAAAGGATATCTAATCTCCAAAAGGGGTAACTTCTTCCTTTAATATCTCTCAACCATTGAGGGCTGATTAAATCTTTTTTAAGACAACCCTTAGTGCCTATCCATTCTTTATTTCCGTACTTAAGATTAAATTTGTAATAATACATTTGTTGTTTAAAAAAAATTAATTTTTTATTTAATTTATAATTAAATCTTTCTAGATTTGGTATTTCGTCAACATCACTTATTAATATTAGATCGTTTTGACTTGCATCATTCAAACCTTTTAAAATACTATTTCTTTGATTATGTTCTATAAGCAATGTATTATTAATTACAGGATTTGAAGATTTATTGGGTTTTACAGTTACATCTTGCAAACCTTCGGGTAATTTATCAATAAGAATATATTTAATTTTACTCTGAAACTTTTTATAATTATTAATATTAAATACTTGTTTTTTCTTTTTTCCACTATGCATGAACAAATTTTCTACAATTACAAATTTATCTACATATCTATCCAAAATATTTAATCTCAAATCTAACATCATATCTTCATCAAAAAATTGAAAGCAATCAAATATTTTCATTTAAAATTATTCATTAGTTTATAACCATTTTTTATATTTTTCTTTATTATTGACTAAATAATCTGGTAAAAAATTATCATCAACTTTTTTTAATATTCTGTTACTATTCCATTTGTTAACAGTTCTTTGGTCAGCAGAATGATCGTAACCNATTTTATTTTCTTGAACCATCTTTTCAATATCTTTGAGACCTAGGTTACTTTCTTTAAAATCTACATTATGTAAAAAAGTTTGCATTTTTTTATAAATATCTCTTGGTGATTTTACGTTTGTAAAATGCCAGCCTCCATTTTCTAAAAAATTGATATTCCTGTATTTTCTTTTAGAAAAAATAGTATCTAGTCTCCAGAAAGAGTATTTTTTTGTTTTTACATCTCGCAACCATTGNGGATTTTTTAAGATTTTTTTAAAACANCCCTTAGACCCATACCATGGAAAATCTTCATATAACAAATTAAATTTNTAATAGAACATTTTTTGTTTAAAAAAAACTATTGAAGATTTATCATTGGAAAAATTAAAATTNTTTAAATTAGGTATTTCATCTACGTCACTAATTATTATAAAATCATTTTCATTTGCTGAATACAAACCTTCACGTATATAGTCTCTCTGAAAATTTTCTCTTAAGTACGTATTCTTTAAAAGATCATGGTTATTTAAATTTTTCTTTTTTATCAAATTTAAAGGCTCAGCTTCTAGATAAATATATTCTATCTTTTTTTTAAATTCTGAAAACTTTTCAATATTAAAATTTTGTTTTTTAATTTCNCCATTGTGCCTATAANCAGCTTCAACAATAATAAATTTATCAACAAACTTATTTAATATATTTAGCCTTAAATCTAATATTAGATCTTCATCTAGGTATGTAAAACAGTCAAAAATCTTCATTTAAATTGAAATAAACTTCATTTAGCTATATTACAACTTTAAAATATCTAAATGAAGAAAATTATTATAACTGGTGGTTTAGGATATATCGGGACCGAACTGTGTAAGATTTATTCAGGCACAAGCTGGAATGACGAAATTACTGTCATCGATAATAGATTTATATCTGAAAGAGTTAATCAATTAAGGAAATGGAATATCAATTTTGTGCATGGAGATATTTTAAACAAAGAATTAATAAATGAATATTGTAAAAATGCAGATATTATACATCATCTAGCAGGAATAACAGATGTCCCTCGTGTAAAAAATGAAAGCAGTGATGCCTCTGATGCTAAAATAAAATTAGTCGCTGAAGAAGGAACTCAAAATATACTAGACGCGATGAGCGATACATGTAAAATTATTCTGCCCTCAACCCATGTTGTCTACGAAGGTATTCAAGAAATTAAAAAAGATATCAGTGAAGAAGAGGAAATAAAACCTGTTCTTTCTTACGCAAATTCAAAAGCAATTAATGAAAAACAATTAAAAAATTCGGGAAAAAATTATATTATACTTAGATTAGGATCTGTTTANGGTTATTCTACGGATACTACACGTATAGATATAATGCCTAATCTTTTTTCTAAGATAGCTTCACAAGATGGAGTTTTAAAATTATTCGCGGGAGGTAAACAAATAAAAAGCCTAGTACCTTTAATTGATGTTGCTAGATGTTTTAAATTTATGGAGGAAAGAGAAGATATTTCTTCAGAATTATTTAATTTAACGAAAGATACAGTTACTGTAAAAGAAGTTGCGGAAATTTGCAAAAAATATAATAAAAAAATTATATTAAGAGAAACTAACGACGAAATTCCAAATTTGGGCTTTTCTTTATCCAACAAAAAAATTTTGCAAACTGGTTTCAATTTCCTTTATTCTCTGGAGGAGAGCNTACAGGAAATGATTTTAAAATGGTCAAAACAAAATTTTGTTAAGGATTTAGAATATGTTAAAAATGGTATGAACGAATATATGGATGCTCGAGGTAAGATTAGTAACCACGAACTTACAGAGCCAATAAATCTAATAGGCCTTATAGATTCAAAAAAAGGAACAATCAGAGCAAATCATTATCATCCACAACAAGAGCAAAAATGTTTATTTACTAAAGGTCAAATTATAGAAATATTTCAAGANNTATTAAATCCTAATNCNCCNAAANTTACTCAAGTNGTAAACGANGGNCANNTATCNATAATNAAACCNAATGTTGCNCANACNATGGTNTTTNCNAAAGATACNACTTTTTTNAATCTNGTNNGNGGNGANAGNGANCATGANAATTATGGAATAACTCACACAATTAAACATGAATTTGTTAGCGAAGAAGAAAAAAATTTACTGTTAAGTTGTTATAAATTTGATTGTAGGTCTTGTGGAAATACCGACCTTAAAAGAGTAATTTCATTAGGTTACCAACCTTTAGCGAACAACTTATTAAATAAAAAAACAGAAAAATGTGAGCTATATCCTTTAGAAGTTAATTTTTGTGAGAAATGTTATAACTGTCAATTATCTGTTTCTGTTGACCCAAAAAAAATGTTTTTAAGTTATTTATATACTTCATCTACCTCAGCCTCATTTAGAAATCATTTCATAGATGCTGCAAAAACTTATGTTAAGGAATTGAATTTAAAACCAAAAAAATCCTATATAATTGATATTGGAAGTAATGATGGAGTTGCGCTTAAACCTTTTAAAGACTTGGGATTTAATAAAATTTTAGGAGTAGAGCCAGCAAAAAATTTAGCAAAATTAGCTAATAAACAAAAAATTAAAACTTTTAACGGCTTTCTTGAATTTAAAAATTTAAAAAAAATAAAAGGAAAAGCAGATTTAATCCTTGCTTCAAATGTTTTTGCACACTCAGACAAACTTAAAGAAATGGCGCAATGTATTTTTAAATTATTAAATAAAAATGGAACTTTAATTATTGAGATACAATATTTATTAAATACTCTAGAGGATTTAACATTTGATAATATTTACCATGAACATTATAATTATTGGTCGTTAACTTCTCTCGTAAATTTTTTCAATCAATTTAATGCAACTATATTTAAGGCTCAAAAGATTAAGACCCATGGAGGTTCTTTAAGAATTTATGTAAAGAAAAATAAAAATATTAAAATAGGAAAAAGTGTAAAAGTTTTACTTAAAGAGGAAGAATTATTTGGAATTAAAGAATATAAAACCTATCAAAAATTTGCAGATAAAATTTATGAAATAAAAAAAAATGTTAATAAAAATATTTCTGAATTAAAAAAAAATAATAAAAAATTGATTGGATATGGATCCCCAGCTAAAGCCACAACTGCTTTAAACTTTTTTGGAATTAGCAATCAAATAGATTTTATAATTGAAGACAATAAACTTAAACATGGAAAATATATTCCTGGTGTAAATATTCCAATTGTGAATAAAGATAAGGTTAAAGATAAAAATATTACTATAGTAGTTTTAGCCTGGAATTTTTTTAAAGAAATTATACAAAATAACAAAAAACTATCTAATAATTTTATTAATATAAAAGATTTAGAAAAATAATTTAACCATTAGCAAACTAATCAAGTCATTAAAAATTGTTTTCATAATTTCTAATACCTCATATAGATAATTTATATATAACTCTGTTATTGGTAAATATAAAATAATTATCTCTTTAGACAAATGTATTGCACCAAATATTGCAACTAAAAACACAACCATAACAGTTAAGTAACTATAGAAACCAAAACCTATTACAGTAGTGTTTCGTTGTTTTTTTTTAACCTTTTCAACTTTAGGATTTTCAATTTTAAGATTATATTTTTTATGTAAGTATTCTTTTGAAAATTTTGCTATCTGATTTTTATTTTTTCTATTTTTTTTGGGAATTTTTTTTATAGAAACTTTTTTGGGAACTTCATTTTTTACTGTAATTTTATCTTTTTTTATTTGATCTACTTTTAAGGGTAATTGAGTCCATTTATTCCCACAAGAGCTACATTGTACTAATCTCCCACCTGGACCTATAGCAGAATCGGGTACAATGAATTTTTTTTCACATGATTTACACTGAATTAACATAATAGTTAATAATATAGTAAATAATCAAAAAATGAAATCATTGTTGATGTTTTTTTATTTTTTACTTTGTTAAATTTTTATTGTATATGTCTGATCTGTTTAATTAGGGCGGTTAGCTCAGCTGGTAGAGCATCTCGTTTACACCGAGAGGGTCATAGGTTCGAGTCCTTTACCGCCCCCCAGTGGGGGTGTAGCTCAGTTTG
>NHHO02000002.1 GCA_002171035.2 Candidatus Pelagibacter sp. TMED165 | reverse complement strand
GTTGAAGTGTGTACGACAAATTTTGGTAACCTTAACCGTCCACACTTCTCTTCTTAAATATTTACTTTTTAAATAGCTAATTGAGCTAAAAAGCTCAATAATCCTCGCTAATTTATTGTTAATACAATATTTTTTTGAGAAAGTTTGATGCTTATAGGCTAAAATTAATGGAAATCAAGAGTTTAAGGATAAAAAAAACGTCAAAAAATCTTTATTTTCAGGGTTTTTTTTGATTTTTTACTAATTCTAAACTAACAATTGAAAATTGAATTTTTAATGCTCAATAAAATTAAAATAAAACTCAAAAATAAAAACGAAATTTTAGCATTAGGTGTGCTTTTGATAATAACTATAATTTCAACAAGTTATTATAACTTAGTAAAAAAAGAAATTAACGATAACTACAAAGATATAATCAATAATATTTATTTTAAAAAAACTACTAATTACTTTGCCAATAATTTAGAACCAAAATTTAAAAAGATTAAACATCAGATAACTATTGGAGAAACTTTCGATAGTGTTTTAAATGACTATCAAATAGAGAAAAAAGAGATTCAAAATATTAAAAATAAACTTTCAAAAAAAGTAAATCTTAATAAACTTAATGTTAATCAAAAAATTTATTTTACAATAGATCAATCTAATAATTCTGTAAAAAATTTTATTTTTCAAATATCTAATAAAGAAAGAGTGATACTAACCAGAAATAATGAAAGTGATGACTTTAATCACGAAATTATTCTAACTAAATTGAATAAAAAAATTATTTATAGTGAAAATGTTATACTTCAAAGTTTGTATAGATCAGCTACCGATAAAAAAATACCAGCAAATACTATCATAGAACTTGCAAGACTTTATGGGTTTCAGATTGATTTTCAAAGAGATATACGAAAAAGAGATAAATTTCAAATTATGTATGAAGTATTTATTAATGAAAATAAAAAAATAATTGAAACAGGAGATATTTTATTTGCAAATTTAGTTCTCAGTGGTGAAGATAATTCTCTTTATTTTTTTGATGATGATAATAGTAGAGGTCATTATGATAAAAATGGAAAGAGTGTTCAAAAAGCATTAATGAAAACCCCTATTAATGGAGCGAGACTATCTTCTCCATTTGGTATGAGAAAACATCCAATAGATGGATTTAACAAGATGCACCGAGGTACTGACTTTGCAGCTCCTATGGGTACTCCAATAATGGCATCAGGAAATGGAGTGGTTAAAAAAGCAGGATGGTGTGGTGGTGGAGGAAATTGCATAGTCATAAAACATAACGCAACATATCAAACAATATATGCTCACATGTCAAAATTTGCGAAGGGAATAAGGGGTGGTGTTAGAGTCAAACAAGGACAAACAATAGGATATGTAGGTTCTACTGGAAAATCTACTGGACCACATTTACATTATGAAGTTTTAATTAATGGAAAAAAAGTTAATTCTCAAACTCTTAAATTACCTTCAGGTAAAGTTTTAAAAAATCAAGAAAGAAAAGTATTTGAAACTCAAAAAATTAAATTAGATGTTTTAAAATCAGAAAAAATAATTGGATTAAACTAATTATTTTGCCAAAACTGTTTCTTTTTGTTCTTCAAGACCTTTGCCTTTTGAGTCATCTAAAGGTTTATCGTGCGATTTTTCTTGATCATCATTTTTACTTAAATCAGAGGTTTTTTCAGCAAATCTTGATTTTTTCAAATTTTCTTGTTCTTTTAATATTCTTGTAAAATGATCAGCGTGCTGGAAATAGTTTTCGGATAAAATTTTATCTCCAGTTGATAAGGCCTCTCTTGCTAAATTATTGTATTTTTCTATTAACTTGGAGGCATTATGATTATTTCTTCCAGGTATCTTTCTCTGAAAATTTTCACCATTGGAGAAATTAGATCCATATTTTGATCTGTCATTGTTTGACTTAAAATTTCTATCTACTCTTCGAAAGTTATTTCTCCGATTATTGTTATTTCTAAATGTAACCATAAATTTAATTTTTTATATTTTGGTGCTAATTATGCATCGATCAAATTTTGACAGGTCTTTAACGACCTTATTTACATAAAAGCCTTTGTCTCTAAGTATTTTTTTAACTTCTTCCTTTTGGTTAAAAGCAATTTCTAATATCAGTTTGCCATTAATTTTTATCAGTTCAGATGCTTTTGCAATTACTTTTCTGATTTCTGATAATCCGTCTAATCCACCCTCTAGAGCCAATTTGGGCTCGAAATTAGATATATCTTTTTCCAAATATTTTAAATCTAACTTTTTAATATATGGAGGATTAGATATAATTAAATCATATTTGCCATTATTAAAATTGTCAATATCTGATTTAAAAAACTTTACCCTATTTTCTACATTAAGCTTATTAGCATTAGTTTTACTGGCTTTTAAACACTCTAAACTTATATCAATTCCATATGCTTTAAAGTGTTTTTTTTCTTTTAAAATTGAGAGTAAAATACATCCTGAACCTACACCTATTTCGAGGAAATTTAAATTATCTTTATTTTTATAAATTTTAAGCACCTCTTCAATTATAATTTCAGTATCTGGTCTAGGAATTAAAACATTTTCATTAATTTCAAATTCATAATTCCAAAATGATTTTTTTCCTGTCAGGTATGCTAGAGGTTTACCCTTGGCCCTTTCAAAAATTAATTTTTTAAAATATAGATAATCTTTTTTATTAATTTGTTTGTCTAAATTTAAAATTACAAACTTTCTTTCTTTATTAATTACTTTAGACATCAAAAGCTCACTATCAAGTGAAGGAGATAATATTGCTTTTTCTCTTAATATTTTATTTGCCTTTTGTATTGCGTATTGTAATTTCATATTAAATTAAACTACTTAGACTTTCCTCTTGTGCTTGAAGAGTTAAAGCTTCAATGATTTCATCAAATGCTTCCCCTTCTAAGAATTCATCTAATTTATGTAATGTAATATTTATTCTGTGGTCTGTTATTCTGCCCTGAGGAAAATTATAAGTTCTAATTCTTTCTGACCTATCCCCAGTACCAATTTTATTCTTTCTATCTTGAGACCTTTCTTTATCAATTCTTGTCCTTTCTAATTCATATAACCTAGCTCTTAAAATTTTCATACCTTTTGCTTTATTTTTATGTTGAGACTTTTCATCTTGTTGTGATACAGAAAGACCAGTCGGAATATGGGTAATTCGTACTGCACTATCTGTAGTATTAACTGACTGGCCACCAGGTCCTCCAGCTCTAAAAACATCAATTCTAAGATCTGATTCATTTATTTTTAAATCAACTTCCTCAGCCTCTGGTAAAACTGCTACTGTTGCAGCAGAAGTATGAACTCTTCCTTGAGTTTCAGTGTCAGGAACTCTTTGAACTCTATGAACTCCACTCTCATATTTTAAGGTAGAGTATATATTGCTTCCTTTAATAGAGGCTATAACTTCCTTTAATCCGCCAGCTTCACTTCTTGAAATAGAAATCAGTTCAACGCTCCATTTTTTCTTATGACTTATCTTTTCATACATTTTAAAAAGATCAGAAGCAAATAAACTAGCCTCTAAACCTCCAGTACCTGCCCTAATTTCAATTATTGCATTTTTTTTATCTGCTTCATCTTTTGGTAATAGATAAAGTTTTAATTTTTTTTCACTTTTTTCTTTAGCTAAATTTAAGTCATTTAATTCTACTCGAGCCATTTTAATCAACTCCTCATCAGAACTAACATCATCTAATATTTTTTTGAGGTCAGCTTTATTTTTTTCATAATCAATATATTTTTTTGCATCTTCGATAATTTCATTTAAATCTGCATATTCTTTTGATTTTTCAGCAAATGTATTTTTTTCTATTGATCCAGAAGATAATTCCTTTTCAAGTAAAATGTGTTTATTAATTAAATCTACAATTGTTTTTTGAGGTATCATTAACTTTTCTTAAGTTCTAAAACTTTTTTCTCAACTTCTTCTACTACCTTTGCAATAATATCTTTAGTGAGCACTTTCTCAAATTGTACCCCCGACAGGTAAAGCATATTGCTGCCTTTTCCCCCTCCAGTAATGCCTATGTCTGTCATCGCTGCCTCACCTGGCCCGTTTACAACACATCCAATTATTGACAATGTAATTGGGGTTTGAATATGTGCTAATTTCTCCTCTAAAATTTTAACTGTGTCAATTACCTGAAATGCTTGCCTAGCACAAGATGGACATGAGATAATTTTTACTCCTCTATTTCTTAAGTTAAGAGATTTTAGGATTTCATTGCCCACTTTAATCTCTTTAACAGGATCATCTGATAAGGATACTCTTATAGTATCACCTATTCCATCTAAGAGTAAAGTTCCCAAACCTATAGATGACTTAATGCTTCCAGACACAAAACTACCTGCTTCAGTAATACCTAAGTGCAAGGGATAATCTGTAACTTTAGAAAGTTGTCGATATGCTCCAATTGAAAGAAAAACATCAGATGACTTGACACTAATTTTAAAATTAAAAAAATTTTGATCTTCTAAAATTTTTATGTTTCTTAATGCGCTGTCTACCAAAGCTTCTGGGCATGGTTCTTTGTACTTTTCAAGTATATCTTTCTCTAATGAACCAGCGTTAACTCCTATCCTCAAAGAACAATCATTTTCTTTAGCAGCCTTCAATACTTCAAGTATTTTTTTTCTATCACCAATATTCCCTGGATTAATTCTTAAACATTTTGCACCATTCTCAGCTGCTTCGATTGCCCTTCTATAATGAAAGTGAATATCGGCTATGATCGGTATATCCACATTTTTTACAATTTCTTTTAAAGACTTAGTTGAGTTCTCATCAGGACAAGATACTCTTACTAAGTCTGCACCTGCTTCTTGTATTTCGGTAATTTGTTTGATCGTTTGTTTTACATCAGTCGTTAAAGTATTTGTCATTGATTGAACTGTAATTGGATTATCACCACCAATCTTAACTTTACCAACATTGATAACTTTTGTTTTTTTTCTATCAATATTTCTAAAGGGTCTTAAATTCATAACTTAACTTAATTTAAATTCTTTGTGTAGTACAGCAATTGCTTTTTTTCTATATTTAGAGGAAATTAAAACAGAAATTTTTATTTCAGATGTTGAGATGACCATTATATTAATTTGTTTTGAAGCTAACGCTTTAAACATTCTGTAAGTTATACCTGGTGAAGTTATCATTCCTACTCCTATAATAGATACTTTTGATAAATTAGTATTTAATGATAATTTTCTGTAAGAAATTTTTTTATTTTCTTTAATAATTTTTAAAGTTCTATTTACATCTTCTGACTTAATTGTAAAAGTTAAATCTGTCCTTTTTCCATCTAACGATATGTTTTGAACAACCATATCCACATTAATCATATTCTTAGATAAAGGTTCGAAAATTAGTGCTGCTACGCCAGGTTTATCTTTTACGCCCGCAATTGTAATCTTTGCATCATTTGCTGTTGAAGAAATGCCTGTAATAATTTGATTATTAAGACTCATATTTTGGAAATTTTTAGTAATTAAAGTTCCAGATTTATTTACGAATGAAGATTTGACTTTTATTTCAATTTTATTCAGTTTTGCATCTTGAACTGAAGTTGGTTGCATAACTTTAGAACCTAAAGAAGCCATTTCAAGCATCTCATCATATTGAATTTTATTAATTTTTTTAGCCTTTTTATATAACCTTGGATCAGTTGTATAAACTCCGTCTACATCAGTATAAATTATACATTCATCAGCTTTTAAAAATTTTGCCATCATGATTGCAGAAGCATCTGATCCACTTCTTCCTATCGTTGTAACTCTTAAAGAATGATTAATACCTTGAAAACCAGTGATTACAGGTATTCCTCCAGTCTTAAGATATCTTTTTATTTCTTTAGTAAAAATCTTTTTTATTTTTGCGCTTGAGTGGGGCCCATCAGTTATGATTGGAATCTGCCATGATGTCCAAGATCTTGATTTATAACCAAGATGATTTAGCCTGCCAGATATTAAGGCACAAGAAACTTGTTCACCTGTTGAAATAAGTGCGTCATATTCGGCTTTTTCAAAACTATTACTTATTAATTTTGACATTTTAATAAGATTATTTGTTGCTCCACTCATCGCAGAAGAAATAATGACAACATTATTACTTTTTCTCTTATATTTTAAAATGATTTGGGCAATTTTTTTAATTCTATTGATAGATCCTACAGAAGTTCCGCCAAATTTAAGTACAATAGTTTTCATAGTTTTTAAAAAATTTAATTTAATTAATATTTGATAAAATGCATCTTAATTGTTATGTCAACTAATTGTTATTTATGAGTAGTATTAATTCTAAAGAAATAGAAAAATTTTCAAAAATTGCACAGGAATGGTGGGATCCTGACGGCAAATTCAAACCACTTCATAAATTTAACCCTACTAGAATTTTATATATAAAAGAAAACATTATAAAATCCTTTAATTTAGACCAAAAAAGAACTCCATTAAAAAATATCAAAATTTTAGATATTGGTTGTGGAGGAGGATTGCTTTCAGAACCAATGAGTAGACTTGGTGCAGAAGTGACTGGAATAGATGCCTCAAAAAAAAATATAAGTGTAGCAAAATTACATGCGAAAAAAAATAATCTTAATATTAATTATGTTTGTAGTTCTCCGGAAAAACTTAAAACTACAAAAAAATTTGATGTAATTTTAAATATGGAAATAGTAGAGCATGTTGAAGATGTAAATTTTTTTTTGAAATCATGTTCAAGACTTTTAAAAAAAAATGGAATAATGTTTGTTGCTACTTTAAATAAAACTTTGAAATCTTATATTTTTGCAATTGTAGGTGCTGAATATATTCTGAGATGGCTGCCAATAGGAACTCACGAGTGGGAAAAATTTGTCGATCCTAAAGAATTGATTGATATTCTAAAGAAAAATAATCTTAAGTTAGATAGAATAGATGGAATGAAATTCAATTTGATTACAGATAAATGGAAAATAAGTAATGATAAATCAGTAAATTATATCGCGAAATTTATTAAAAATTAGTTATTTTTATCATCAACCCAAGGAATAACTTGAGCTTCTATTCCCTCTTCTCTGAGTTCCCTTAAATCTTCTTTTGAAGCATTTCCATAAATATTCTTTGTTTTTTTTTTATCACCATAATGGATTGACCTAGCCTCGTAAGTAAAATTTTCACCAACATATTCAAAATTTTTTTTAATAAATTTTTGGTACTCCTTAATTTTTTCCTTAATCTTATAATATTTATTTCTTTCATTTTCGGTTTTATGACCAGAAGATTTTGAAATAAGTTTAGGTGCCATTAAGCTTTTCTTAACATTTAATGATCCACAATGATGGCAATTTAAAAATTTCTTTTTTTTAAGTTTTTCATATTCTTTAGAAGAAGCAAACCAAGAGTCAAAGTTTGTGTCACAATCTTTACAAGACAGGTTATATTTAATCATTTATTTAATTTAGTAACTTTTGAATAAAATTCAATGAGTCTAACTCCTGTAATCTGCATTAATTTTAATATACTTTTGAGTAAAATCCATTGTGTAAACAGTAAAACTTTTATTGCCAGTTGCAACACTGACGTTGATTTCAATATTCGAGTTCTTCATATAATTTGCAACATCTATCTCATTATAGTTATTATAAATTTTTCCTTTATAAATAATATTTAAATCTCCAAACTTAATAGATAATTTTTCTAAATTAATAGCTACATTAGATTTACCTATGGCCATTATTATTCTCCCCCAATTAGGATCTTCCCCAGCCATAGCAGTTTTTACAAGAGGTGAGTTTGCAATTGAAAAGGCAATTTCTTTTGCTTCTTGCTCAGTTTTTGAATTTGAAATATTAATTGTAATAAATTTTGATGCACCCTCACCATCAGCTACAATTCGTTTTGCTAAATTTAATAAAACTTTATTTAAAGATTGATCAAAAAGCTTTATTTTTTTTTCAGAGATATTATTAATTTTTCCATGTTTAGTTTTACATGTTGAAAAAATTGAAATCATATCATTTGTGCTTGTGTCACTATCACAACTTATTGCGTTAAAAGTATTTGCAATGTTTTTTTTTAACAATTTTTTTAAAATATCATTAGAAAGATCTGCATCGGTGAAAATGTAAGCAAGTGTAGTAGCCATATTAGGCTGTATCATGCCAGAACCTTTGGCTATTCCATAAATCTTTACAGGGGTTTTTCCTATAAAAGTTTCCTCCATTGACATTTTTGGCTGAGTATCAGTTGTCATTATACCTAAAGAAGCTTTCATCCAAATGTATTTATTTTGAGTGTATCTTACACTTTTAATCAAATCAGGTATCTTGGATTTAATTTTTTCTAAAGGAAATTTTTCACCAATAGTTCCAGTACACCCAAAAATTATATTCTTTGGTTTTATTTTTTCTGGGTTATCAGCATCCTCTTTTTGTTTTTCTGTTAGTTGTTTAGAGATAATTTCCGCAATATTTTGCATGCTTTTATAACCATGTTCACCTGTAAATGAATTAGCATTTCTAGTGTTAACTAATAGAGAATAAATTTTTTTTGCTTTTTGATTTAAATTCCATTTAATATTTTCAGATACTATTTTCGATTGCGTATAAACAGAGGCAAAATTTGCACCTTCTCTAAAGTAAAATAAAACTAAATCATCTCTGTTAGAGCCGTATAAATTTGCACTTACAGTGGATATTGAAACACCATCTAAATGGTCCAAATCTTGATATTGGGTCATTTTTCGATTTTTTGATTTTGATGATAAAAAATTAGATATATTAATTCCCATAATGTTTAAAATATTTATTTAATGATTATATAAAAGGATGTAAATAATTTATATCAAAAACTCATGTTTAGCCCTCTAAGCTTTATTTCTAAATTCATAAAATCTAGCAATCAAAAAGAATTGGATAGGATTGGTAAAATCGTTAAAAATATTAATTCTATTGAAAAAAACTACAAAACTCTATCGGAAGATGAATTTCCAAAAATTACACTTAAATTAAAGGAAAAAATTAAGAATGGTCAGAAATTAGAGGAATTACTGCCTGAAGCTTTTGCTCTAGTTAGGGAAGCCTCAAGTCGAACTAGAAATGAGCGTCACTATGATGTTCAATTAATTGGTGGAATAGTTTTGCACGAAAATAAAATTGCAGAAATGAGGACTGGAGAGGGTAAAACTTTAACAATTGCATTGTCAGCTTATTTGAATGCATTAAAGGGAAAAGGAGTTCATATAGTAACTGTGAATGATTATCTTGCAAAAAGAGATTCGCAGGAAATGGGAAAAATTTATAACTTTTTAGGATTAACATCGGGTTATATAAATAACGATCAGAATGACGAAGAGAGAAAAAAAAATTATAATTGTGACATAACTTACGCTACAAATAGTGAGTTGGGATTTGATTATTTGAGAGATAATATGAAATTCTCAAAAGATGATAAAGTTCAAAGAAATCACTATTACACTATAGTTGATGAAATTGACTCTTGTTTAATTGATGAAGCACGAACCCCACTGGTAATATCTGGAGCAGCTGAAGGAAAGCAAGATCAATATTTAGCTATTGATAAACTTATCAAACGTCTTAATGAAAAGGATTATGAGGTTGATGAAAAAGATAAAAATATTTTTCTTACTAATGAGGGAATAAATAATGTTGAAAAAATTTTTTCAACTTCAGGAATATTAAAAAATAACAATTTTTACGATCCAGAAAATTTGGCGTTAGTTCACCATGTTAATCAAGCTTTAAGAGCTAATCATCTTTTTGAAAAAGGAAAAGATTATATAATCAAAGATAATAGTTTGAAGATAATTGATGAGCTAACAGGTAGAATCTTAGAAGGAAGAAGGTTTGGTGATGGTCTTCATCAGGCATTAGAGGCTAAAGAAAAAATTGATGTTCAGGCAGAAAATCAAACTCTAGCTTCTATTACTTATCAAAATTATTTTAAACTATATGATAGAATTTCTGGTTGCACAGGTACAGCTGCAACAGAGGCTGAGGAGTTTTTTGAAATCTACAAATTATTAGTTGTAACAATTCCAACTAATAAGCCTATGGTGCGTAAGGACTTGAATGATCAAATATTTAGAACTACAAAAGAGAAAAATTATTCAATCATTAAACAAATTAAAAAATGTCATGAAAGTGGTCAACCACTTTTGATATTTACATCAAGTATCAATAAATCTGAGGTTTATTCAAAATTATTAAGAGATGAAAAAATTAAGCATGTTGTTTTGAATGCAAAAAATCACGAGAATGAGGCAGATATTATTGCTAACGCTGGAAAAGAGGGTTCCGTTATAATCACAACAAGTATTTCTGGTCGTGGTGTTGACATTCAGTTAGGTGGAAAAAAAGGATCTATACCAGATGAGCAGCTTAAGAAAGATAAAGAAAAAATTAAATCTCTTGGTGGTTTATTTGTTATTGGTACTGAAAGAATGGAGTCTAGAAGAGTGGATAACCAAGCAAGAGGAAGATCTGGGAGACAGGGGGATGAGGGAAGCTCTATGTTTTATGTCAGCCTTGAAGATGATCTGATGAGGATATTTGGATCAGAGTCTATGAATAATATCCTTGAGAAACTTGGTTTAAAAGATGGAGAGAGTATAGATCATCCCTGGATAAATAAAGCATTAGAAAGAGCTCAACAAAAAGTTGAGGCAAGAAATTTTGATATTAGAAAAACTTTAATTAAATTTGACAACGTCTTAAATGATCAAAGACAAGTAATTTTTTCTCAACGAAATGATGCCATGAATAGTAAAGAAATATTTTCTTATTCAAAAGGTTTTTTAAATGAAATTATTGAAGATTTAGTCCATTTAAAAACTCAAAAATTATCAAGCCCTAAAAATAATGAATTTGATTTAAAATTGAAAGCACTAATGGGCAAAGGACTTTTGGAAGATCAAATTAGTAACCTTGTATTACTAAAGGATGATGAATTAAAAAAAAAAATTATTAATCAATTTGAGGATAACAGAAATGAAAGAACAAAAATTTTAGGTGAGACTCAATCTGTTGAAATTGAGAAAACAATATTATTACAATCAATTGATTTAAACTGGAAATCTCATATTCAGTATTTAGAACAGTTAAGACAGGTTATAGGTTTGAGGTCATATGGGCAAAGAGATCCTTTGGTCGAATATAAAAAAGAGGCATTTGACTTATTTTCAAATTTACTAAATAAGTTAAAGCTTGATTACATTACAATCTTAATGAATTTAAAAGTAGTTCATCAACAAAAAGAAGTGGGTAAAGAGTCTGAAAATAAAGATATTAATCCTAAAATAGGAGGAAAAAAAATTGGAAGAAATGAACCCTGCTATTGTGGTTCAGGTAAAAAATACAAGCATTGTTGTGGAGCTTTATAAAAAAAATATTAACATGGATACAGCTAAAACAAGCATCCCTATTATAAATATATTTTTCTTTTCTTGTAATAATTTGATTACATCAAATTTTTTATCATCTAATTCACTTAAATTCTGAGAGTCACTTATAAAGCCTTTGTTTCTTCCAATTTTTAAAAATTTATTTTTTCTTTGGTCTAATATATCTTCAGGAGACATTTCTCTAAAAATCTCCAGATTAGTGGTGATAGATTTACGAACATTTTCTAATATTAAATTTCTATCTCTGTGTGCACCTCCTAATGGTTCAGGAATTATCTCATCAATTATTTTAAGATCTAGAAGATCCTTGGCAGATAATTTCATTGCAGCGGCAGCATCTAACATTTTTTTTGGATCTCTCCATAATATAGTTGCACATCCCTCAGGTGAGATTACCGAATAAATTGCATTTTCTAACATTATAACTCTGTTAGAAGATGCAAGTGCTATTGCGCCTCCTGATCCTCCTTCACCTATTAAAATTGCTAGAGTTGGAACTGTCAGTTTCATACAACACTCAATAGATCTCGCAATAGCTTCGGCTTGACCTCTTTCCTCAGCACCTACCCCGGGGTAAGCTCCGGGAGTATCAATGAAAGAAATTATTGGAATGTTGAATTTATTAGCAAGTTCCATTAAACGAATTGTTTTTCTATAGCCTTCAGGTCTCATCATTCCAAAATTTCTTTCAATTCGAGACTCTAAATTTTCACCTTTTTCTTGACCTATAACTAAAACTGAATGATTTTTAAATTTAGCAAAACCAGTAATTACTGATTTATCTTCTCCATAATACCTATCCCCCTCCAAAGAAACAAAATTGTCAAATAAATTCTCTATAAAAAATTTTGACTTAGGTCTTTCTTCATGTCTTGCAACTAAAGTTGTTTGCCAAGGATTTAAGTTTGAGTAAATATCTTTTAATTTCTTATCAATTTCATTTTGTGTTTTTGAAATCTTACTCGTATCTACCTCAGATAATCCTGCCTGATTGTAAGGATCTTTTAATTTGTCTAATTCATTTTCCAGATTCTTTATATCTAGCTCAAAATTTAAGTAATTTTTCATTTTACTCATTTATTGCACAAGTAGGAAAAAAGACAACAAAATCTCAATGCTTCTAAAAATTATTTGACTTAATTTTATTGGAGTTCTAAATAAGATCTTATGACAACTAAATACATTAATATTCATAATTTGAAAGTTTCAGACAAATTGTTGAATTTTGTTAATAACGAATTATTAAAAGATTTAGATATTTCTATAGAAAAATTTTGGTTAGATTTTGATAAAGCNGTTCATGAATTGACACCTATAAATAAAGAATTAATTAAGAAAAGAGAGGATTTACAAAAAAAAATTGATAGTTGGCATTTAAAAAATAAAGATAATCAAATTAACATTGAAGAATATAAAAAATTTTTAAAAGAAATAGATTATTTAAAAGATGAAGGACCTGATTTTAAAATTGAAACAAATAATGTAGACGATGAAATAACAAATATTGCAGGACCTCAGTTGGTTGTACCAATAATGAACGCACGATATGCNCTGAATGCTGCTAATGCGAGGTGGGTTAGTTTATATGATAGCTTATACGGAACTAATATCATCGAGTCAGATGAGGGTGGTAGTGAAAGATATGACCCACTAAGAGGGCAAGAGGTTATTAAATATGTAAGAGAATTTTTTGATAAATATATTCCAATCCAAGGTACTAGCTGGAAAAATATTGCAAGTCTTAAAATAGTAAATAAAAATTTGATTATTCTTAAGGATGACTATGAATATACTCTCTTAAATCAAGATAAATTTGTAGGTTATAGAGGTGATATAAACAAGCCCAATGCAGTNATAATAAAAAATAACAATCTTCATTTTGAAATAATAATTAATCCTAAAGCGTTTAGTGCCGCTCACGATATCGCAGGTATTAGTGATATAATTGCAGAGTCAGCAGTTTCTACTATTTGTGATAATGAAGATAGCGTTGCTGCAGTAGATGCCGAAGATAAAATTGTTTGTTACAAAAATTGGCTTGGATTAATGCGAGGAGATNTNACTGAACAATTCGAAAAAAACGGTAAAAAATTAGAGAGAAAATTAAATCCAGATAGAAGTTATATTTCAAAAGAAGGTAAGGGATTAAAGCTTCATGGAAGAAGTTTGCTCCTTATAAGAAANGTGGGACATCTTATGACAAATCCATCTATAATTCTCAAAGATGGAAGTGAGATACCTGAGGGAATTATGGACGCATTTTTTACTACCGCTGCAGCTTTACATGATTTAAAGAAAAAAAAGAATTCAAGAAAAGGCTCTATATATATAGTAAAACCAAAAATGCATGGACCTGAAGAAACCGCNTTTACAGACTTAATTTTTTCTAAAGTCGAACAGTCATTTGGTTTAAAAGAATATACCTGTAAAATTGGAATTATGGACGAGGAAAGAAGAACTTCATCAAATTTAAAAGAGTGCATTAGAACTCTTAAAAATAGAGTATTTTTCATAAATACTGGTTTTTTAGATAGAACTGGAGATGAAATGCATACTTCCATGGAAGCTGGACCAATGATTAAGAAAGGTGATATGAAATCCTCAAAATGGATTTCAGCGTATGAAAATAATAATGTAGATATTGGCCTAAAATGTGGTTTTTCTGGAAAGGCACAGATAGGCAAAGGCATGTGGGCAATGCCTGATAAAATGAAAGAGATGCTNGAGGAAAAAATAAATCATTTAAAATCGGGTGCTAATTGTGCCTGGGTTCCCTCTCCTACCGCAGCATCTTTGCATGCTTTGCATTATCACCAAATAAATATATTCGATATACAAAAAAAGATTTTAGATAGGGAGCAAGCAAAACTAGATGATCTTTTAACTATCCCAATAGCTGACAGGCCTAATTGGTCTGTTGACGAAATAAATTCAGAAATATCAAATTCTGCTCAAACTCTATTAGGGTATGTTGTAAGATGGATAGATCAAGGTATTGGTTGTTCTAAAGTGCCTGATATAAATAACGTAGGTCTGATGGAGGATAGAGCTACTTTAAGGATTTCATCTCAACATATTGCAAANTGGATTCACCACGGAATAACTACTGAAATTCAAGTTATGGAAATAATGAAAGAAATGGCCAAAGTTGTCGATAAACAAAATCAAAACGACAAAAAATATATAAAGATGAGTGATGACTACAATTCTTCTTTAGCATTTAAAACTGCTTGTGATTTAATTTTTAAAGGTAAAAATCAACCCTCAGGATATACAGAGCCTCTATTACACTTTAATCGATTAAAGAAAAAATCTATTCNGAATTAGTTCTTAAATTTGATCTATTTTTAAAAGCAGAAAATAGTGTCCCGTCATCTAAGCTCTCAATTTCTCCACCTACTGGTAAACCCTGTGCAAGTTTTGTAACTTTAACATTTGAATTTTTTAAACTATCTTGTATGTAATAAGCAGTTGTTTGACCTTCAACAGTTGCACTNGTNGCNAANATTACTTCNTCNATTTTATCTCTATTNACTCTTTCNACCAAAGANTTAATTAACAAATCCTCTTTTCTTTGACCNACTGANGATATNGTNCCNCCTANAATNTGAAAATANCCTTNAAATATGTTTGAACTTTCTATTGACCATTGATCTGCCAAATCCTCAACTACACAAATCTTATCATATTTTTTTT
>NHHO02000029.1 GCA_002171035.2 Candidatus Pelagibacter sp. TMED165 | reverse complement strand
AAAATTATTAGTTTTAGATTTTATAATGATAGATTAATTAAAGGTGCTCTTAAAACTTTAAAACCTGTGTTCATTTCAACAGGTATTTCATCTTTAAATGATATTAGACTATGTGCAAAAAAACATCCAAAAGCAAATTTTTTACACACCACACTTTCTAAAAATATTAGTCCCAATTTGAAGGCAATTGATGTCATGCGAAAAATAAAAAAAAAGATTGGCTACAGTTTACACTCAGAAGTAAATGAATTAATTATTGCAGCCCTGGCAAAAAAAGCAGATCCTATTTTTTTTTATGTTAAAAACAATGATAAAAAATTTTACCCTGATGGTAATCATGCTATAAATATTAATTATTTAGGAAAAAAGCTTGAACTGTGGGAGTATATATCATACTCAATTGGCTCAGGAGTAAAAAAAAGATTAAAAGTACCTAGCTGGGTTGTTACAGTGGTAAAATAAAATAGTAAATTATGAAAAATATTAAAAACTATTTTGAATTAAGCTCCGAAAATATTAATAAGCTTTCAAACCACGAAGAAGAAATTTTAAAAGTGTGTGAAGCCATTTTAGAATGTAAAAAAAATAAAAATAAGATTTTAGTCGGTGGTAACGGTGGTTCATGTTCTGATGCGGAACATTTTGTAGGTGAATTACAATGTACTTATAAAGCGCATAATAGAGCACCAATTTCTGCCATTTCTTTAGCAAGTTTACCAGCTGCTGTAACAGCCTGGTCAAATGATTTTGGATTTTTGACATATTTTAAGCGTCAAGTTCAAGCTCATGGAAATAAAGGTGATATTTTATTTTTGATTTCTACAGGGGGAGGAAATGAACAAAATGGTGCATCTATGTCTTTAGTTGAAGCAGCAAGAGAGGCTAGAAAAAAAGATATGAAGATAATTTCGTTAATTGGAAAATCAGGAGGTATTTTGAAAGATATATCTGATATCGTAATTTTAGTTGAAAATAATGTAACTTCATTTATTCAAGAGGCTCATATTTCCATATTACATTGCATTTGTGAAGTAATTGACGATCAACTGTTAGAAAAATGATATTAACTAAAACTCCTTATAGAATAGCACTATCTGGAGGGGGAACAGATTTAGATTTTTATTACAAAAAAAAAAGTGGTTGTCTTTATACTTTAGCCATTGATCAATATGTTTACGTACATTTATCCTTGAGAGTATTGGATGATAATTATTTTATTCAGACTTCTGATGCTTATTTTGTAAAAAATTTAAAAGATATTCGACATAATTTAATAAGAGAAACTTTAAAATATTACAATATAAAGGAAAAAGTACATGTAGGAACTTACTCAACGGTTCCAACTCAAACAGGACTTGGTTCATCCAGCGCAGCTGTAATAGGATTAATTAATTGTATAAAAAAATTTAAAAATCTGAAAATTTCAGAAAAACAAATTATAAAAGATGCCTATAAAATTGAGCGGGAAATTTGTGGTAATCAGGGAGGATGGCAAGATCAAACAATAAGTCAGATTGGAGGATTGGTTAAGCTAAATATAAGTAAAGAAGCAAAGATTTCATATAAAAAATTAAAAGTTACAAATAAAATGAAATCTTTAGTTAGAAATCATTTATTATTAATTTACACAAAACAAAAAAGAGACTCAGCAAAAGTAATTTCAAGTCAAAAAAAAAATAAGAATATCATTTCAATTTATGACTCAATTAAATCCTTAAATACTGATTTAATTAATGCCTTAAAAAAAAAACAAGTCAAAAAACTTGCAGATATATTTAATGTTCATTGGGGATTAAAAAAAAAAATATCTAACATTATTTCAAATAATAATATAAATTCATTCTATAAAAAATTGATCTTAAAACATAATTGTGAGGGAGGTAAGCTCATAGGTGCAGGCGGTGGGGGGTTTTTTTTAATGGTTGTAAAAAATAAAAGAAAATTTTTAGATAGTTTAAGTAATAGTAAAATTTCATATTTAGAACTAAATATAGATTTTAAAGGATCAAGGGTAATAGACACTACAATGAGTAACTTTAAAAAATGAAAATTAAAAAAGAAATAAAACTTTTTGCTGATGGTTTGAATATAAATGAATTTGAGGATGATTTTGGAATTGAAATAGATGGATATACTTTTAATCCATCTCTTTTCAAAAAAAATGGTGCTAAAGATTACTTGGAATATTCAAAAAAAATTATTGAAAAATGTAAATCTAAACCAGTTTCTCTTGAAGTCTTTGCTGATCAAGAAAAAGAAATGATAGATCAGGCCATAATACTAGATAGTCTTGGATCTAATGTGTATGTTAAAATACCAATTACTTTTACCAATAAAGAATACACAATAGGAGTTATTAGTAAACTTGTAGAAAAAAATATTAAACTAAATATTACAGCGATATTTACTTTGGATCAAATAAACAAGATTCTGCCAATAGTTAATTCAACATCATCTATACTATCAGTTTTTGCAGGTCGAATTTTTGATTGCGGTATTGATGCAAATAAATTGATGAGCGAAATAAGCGTCAAAGTAAAAGAAACCAATTGTGAACTTTTATGGGCAAGTCCAAGAATGCCATATGATTATATTAATGCGATTAAAACTGGATCCGATATTATTACAATGCAAGGCTCTCAAATAAAAAAATTAAAACTTTTTGGAAAAAGTGCAGAAGAGTATTCTTTAGAGACTGTTAAACAATTTTATGATGATGCAAAATCATCTGGATATAAAATATAATATTAATAATAAATGCAATTTTCTGTGAACAACCAAAGCCTGAGAAACTTCTTAATAAAGTTACAAAAAAAATTAGATAAAATTTGTTTAAATTATTTAAAAAAAAAATTAATAATTAAATCAAAAAAGAAAAGTAGATATGATGCTGTTACTGATCTAGATATTAAAATAGAAAAATTACTGAGAAAAGAAATAAAAAAAAATTATCCAAAACATAATATTAACGGAGAAGAATTAAAAAATGTAGATAGAGACTCAAAATTTACGTGGTTTATAGATCCTATTGATGGAACTAAAGCTTTAATATTAGGACTGCCAACATGGAGCAATATGATAAGTTTTTTTCAAGAAAAAAAGTCTATTTGTAGTTTAATTAATTTTCCTGTTTTGAAAAAATTCTACATTGCTATTCGTGAAAAGACTTTTTTGTTTGAAAATAATAAATTTAGCATAATTAAATCAAGTAAAATTAATAATTTAAAAAAAGCAAAGATAGTCACAAATTCAATTCATACTTTAAAAAATAAAAGATTGATGAATTTTTTTCAAAATTTTCCTGGTCTTTTTAAGATAACTGGAGGCGATTCATATAATTTTTGCCTCATTGCGGAGGGAAAAGTAGATATACTTATTGAAGATAAATTAAAGATTGTTGATATTATGCCAATCATTTCGATCATTGAAAATTCTGGTGGCGTAATAACAGATTGGAAAGGTAATAAAAATTTTTATTCAGGCAGAATTGTAGCTGTTAGCAATAAGAAGCTACACCAACAAGTAATAAAAAAATTAAAAAACTTATGAGTAAAAATTTTATAGCTTTAATAACTGCAAGGGAAGGCTCCCAAGGTATAAAAAATAAAAATTTAAAAAAGATTAATGGCCACCCATTAATAGCTTACTCTATTTTTGCAGCAAAAAAATCAAAGAATATTAAGAAAGTTTATGTGACAACTGACGGAAACAATATTGCAAAAATTTCAAAAAAATATGGTGCAGATGTTATCATGAGGCCAAAAAATTTAGCTGGTGGAAGAGTAATGCCTGATCATGCCCTTGTTCATGCGGTAGATTATTTAGAAAAAAAAAAAGAAATTTCATTTGAAAATATTGTTTTTCTTCAACCAACATCTATTTTAAGAAAAAAAAATGATATTGATAATGCAATAAAAACTTTTAAAAAAGAAAAAGCTGACTCATTATTCACAAGTTCTGATATGCATATTTTTTTGTGGCAAAAAAAAAATAAAAATTTGGCACCAATAAATTATAATTATAAGAAGAGAAAAAGAAGACAAGAACAACCTTTAGAATATATTGAAAATGGGTCTTTTTATATTACAAACAAGAAAATATTGAAGAAAAACAATAATAGGCTGGGTGGGAAAGTTTCGAGTTATATAATGGACAACCTTTCTTTATTTGAAATTGACACATATGAAGATTTTAAAACTGTTTCATTAATCTTTTCTTCCGGTATAGCAAAAAAAGCAAAAATTGTAATTCCAGAGAAAATTTAATTACACAAGTGTACAATATTAACTTTTTAATTTATAAGAGAATCTCAAATGTCTGAATTTTTAAATAAAATTGTTGTCGTTAGTGGAGGACACCAAGGGAATGGTTTATCAATTGTTGAAAATTTTTTGAAAAAAGGATCTAAAGTTTACAGTATTGATAAAAAATTTAAAAAAAATAGAAAAAATAGAAACCTTGTTGAAATAAAAGCTGAAATTAATAACTTTAGATTATTAAAAAAAATTATTCAAAAAATTGGTAAAAAAGAAAAAAAAATTGATATTTTAGTAAATAATGCAGGTATCTCAGAAAAATTTTCAAATAAAAATTTGTTAAATTATTGGAATAGAACAATATCTATTAATCTTACAGCACCATATTTTTTAAGTTATATTTGCTTGCCATTTCTTAAAAAGGCAAAAAATTCGACAATAGTTAATATCACAAGTCTCAACGGAAAAATTGCCATGTCTAATAACCCAGCTTACAATGCATCAAAAGGAGGTTTGTCCGCATTAAACGCTTGTTTAGCAATGGATTTTTCTGAACACAAAATAAGGGTAAATGCGGTGAGCCCCGGATACATAAAAACTGGCATGACTAATAAATCATATAATAATAAAAAGGCTTTTAAAAAAAGATTGGATAGAATGATGATCAAAAACTATGGTACACCCCAAGATATTGCAAATGCTGTTTTATATTTATCATCCAATAAATCAAAATATATTAATGCTACTGAAATAGTTGTAGATGGTGGCTTGTTAAAGAAAGGTATATAATGGAAATAAATATAAAAACCAAAAATAGAACTATAAATAACACTTCACCAACATATATAATTGCTGAGATAGGAATTAATCATAATGGGCGATACGATTTAGCAGAAAAATTGATCATCGAGTCTGCCAAAGCTGGTGTTGATGCTGTAAAATTTCAAAAAAGAGATGCAAAGTCAATAATGATTGAAAAAAATATCAACTCAAATCCCAAAGGATATTTAAGTAAGAATGAAAATGATATTTCAATTGATCAGCCAGAGTATGGGAGTTGGTCCTACCCAGATACAAGATTAGAACTTTCTGAAGAAGACTATATTAAATTAAAAGATGTTGCTGAAAATTTAAATGTTGATTTTTTTGCCAGTCCTTGGGACCAAAAAAGCTTAGAGTTTTTGATTAAAATAGGAATTTCAATAGTTAAAATTCCAAGTGTTGAAATAACAAATTATGATTATTTAGAAAAATTCTCAAAAATTGATATACCTATAATACTCAGTACTGGGACTGCAAATGAAGAAGAAGTTGATAAAGCACTTAATCTTCTGTCAAAAAATAATAATAAGATTATTCTTTTGCAGTGTACATCAGCATACCCGAGTAAGTTTGAAGAAATAGATTTAAATGTAATTCAATCTTACAAAGAAAAATATAAGTGTCTAGTTGGTTTTTCAGGACATGAGCCTGGCATAAATGTGGCAGTTGGAGCAGTAGCCCTTGGTGCCAAGGTAGTTGAAAAGCATGTTACATTAAATAAAAATATGAATGGAACAGATCATTTAGCTTCAATTGACATGATAGAATTAAAAGAAATGATTGATGGTATAAGACAAATCGAAAAAGCTTTAGGTTCAAAAAAAAAGAAAAAATATAAAAGTGAAGAAGTTTTAGTTTCAATTTTAGGAAAATCTTTAGCAACAAAATATTCTTTAAAAGCTGGCTCAGTTTTAAAAAAGGAAGACCTTATCACCAAAGGACCTCCATCAGGCATAAGTTCACAAGACTTTTACAATGTGATAGGTAAAAAGCTACTAAAAGATAAGAACGGGGATGAAATATTGTTTCCTGATGAATTGGAGTAAGTAGTCTTGAACAAAAAATTAAACTTACCTGCTTGTTTAATTATGGCGGGAGGTAGAGGTTTAAGGTTAGGTTCAATTACTAAAAGTACACCAAAACCTTTAGTTAAAATCAATAACAAACCATATTTAGAATATTTATTAAAATTTTTAATTAAGAGTGGTTTTAAGAAATTTTATTTTTCATTATCATATAAAAATAATAAAATACAAAAATTCTTAAAATTATTTTTTTTCAAAAAAAATTTAAGATATAAAATTCTAATTGATAAAAAAAGATCAGGTACATTTTCTGCTTGTTACGATCATGTCTCAAAATTAGATAAAGTCTTTTTTTATACAAATGCCGATGAAATATCAAAATTAAATCTAAAAAAAATTTATTTAAATTTCAGACTATCTAAAGCAAAAGTTATGTGTGGACTATTAGAGTCTAAAAATGGAAAATTTTCTATAGATAATAAAGAATTAATAATTAAACTTAGTTCAAAAAAAAACCAAAAAGCATATATTGATTGTGGTTTCAAATTTATTAATAAAGAAATTTTTAAGCAAGTAAAAAAAAAATATATAAAAATTGAGGATTTTATTTATGGAGATTATCTGAAAAAAAATAGAGTTAATTATTTTTTAGTCAAAAAAAAACCATATAGAATCGATACTGCTTTAGATATTAGAAGAACGAAAAATGAACTATTCAAAAATAAATAAAGAATTGATAATTATAACAGGTGCCGGACAAGGCATTGGTAGGCATATTGCAAAAAATTTAGATAGCAAATATGATTTATTACTTATCTCTAAAACCTTAAATTGTAAAAAAACTGCAAAAGAAATTAAAGCAACTTCATTTAACAATAAAAATCGAATGGTTGAATATCAAAAAATTAATTTTGAAAAAAAAATAAATCTAATTCCTGCTGCTAAAAAAATTAAATTTAAAAGATTTAAAAAGATTCACTTAATTTTATGTGCAGGTGTGGTTGACCCAGATAAAGGAAGTTACAAGAATATTAATGATTGGAATAAAGTTTTTAATGTTAATTTAAATTCAAATATTTTTTTAATAAATTATTTCTCAAAATTTTTTAATGATAAAAAAAAACAAAATAAGATAATAGTTTTTTCAGGAGGAGGCGCTGCTTCATCTTTTAAAAAATTTCCAATATATTCAGCAAGTAAAACTGCTTTAGTAAGAGCTGTAGAGAATTTTTCTCTTATATTTTCTAAAAAAAATATCTCTATTTTTGCTATTGCTCCTGGAGCTGTAAAAACTAAAATGTTAAGAAAAGTAGAAAAAATCTCTAAAGTTGGAACCAGGTCACAAATGATTGATGTAACTAATTTTGTAAATAATTGTTTTAAAATTAATACAAAAATTTTTAATGGAAAGTTAATTCATATTAGAGACGATATTAAAAAAATTAAAAAAATTAAAAATGTTAATTATTTAAAACTTAGAAGAGACCAATGAATATTTTTTTTATAGGTATGGGATATATGGGGGCTGAGAGATTAAAAGCTGCCATAAATTTAAAAAAAAGAAATAAAATAAACATACTTGGTTTTTATGACACAAATGTTCAAAAAATTAAGATTAATGGCTTATTTTTTTATTCAAAAAAAAAATTAAATTCGAGTTTTTTTAAAAACCAGAAAATTGATCTTTGTGTGATCAGTGTCCCCCATAATTTGACATTAAAATATACTAAAGTTTGTTTAGAAAATTCAAAAAAAATAAATCTTTTAGTAGAAAAACCTCTAGGAATAAATTTTTCCGAAACAAAAAAAATAATTAACTATAAAAAAAAAAATCAGAAAATTTTTGTTGGTTTAAATTATAGATATTTTGACGGTATTTCTCAGATGTTAAAAGATATTAAATTTAAAAAATTTGGAAAAATAAATTCTCTTACAATTAATTTTGGTCACGGTCACAACCCAGAAATGAAAAAAAGTTGGAAATTAAGTAAAAAATATGCAGGAGGAGGTGTTATTACTGACCCTGGAATTCATGTTTTAAATTTACTACAACTTTTTTGCACCAAAATTAAAATTGAGTACATCAAAAAATTGAGAAAAAATTTTTGGAAGACAGGAATAGAAGAAGAAATTTTAGCTATATTATCTTCAAAAGAAATCCCAATTATAAATATTTCTATATCAATATTAAGATGGAGAAGCACTTTCGATATAAGTGGGAATGGTATTAAGGGCTACTGGAGAATTAAAGGGAGAGATAGAAGTTATGGAGGACAGGAATATTATACAGGAATAAGATGGGGTTGGCTTAGTGGAAAAAATCAAAAAGATACTGAAAAAAAATTGATTCAAAAAAAAAATAAAAATGTATTTCAAGATGAACTTAGTTCAATTATCGACACTTTAAATAATAAAAAAGTAAAAATAATGCCTTGTTCAGATAAAGAAGCTTTAAAAACAATGTCTTTAATAAAAAGCTTATATGAGCACTAAAACAATACTTATTATATCTCCATTACCATTAAAACCAGTAAAATCTGGAATGCAAAATACCATTTATCTTCTGAGTAAATTCTTGAAAGAAAAAAAACATAAAATTGTTTTTTATAATATTAAAACAAACAATAAAATCGATCCTATTCTTAATCTAAAAAAAAAAGAATTAATTAAAATCGAAATTAAAAAAAAAATTAACTTAAAAAAAATTGATTTGGTTTTTGTAAATACAACGAAAATTCTTTTTCAATATAAATCAATTCTTCTTTCAAAACATAGAGAATTTAAGACAATTTTAGTTTGTCATGATCTATATTATTTTAGAAAAAAGTATTTTGATAAAATAAATATTAAAGATAAAACAAGATTTAAATTTTCAAATGAAATAAATATTCTTAAGAATACAGATTACATAATTGATTTTTCAAAAAAAGAATATGAATATCTTCTTAAAAAAAAGATACAAAAAAAAAAATTAATTAAAACTAGTACACCAGCTGTAAACTTTAAAAAAATTGAAGTATTAGGTAAAAAGAAATATGACATACTCTATATTGCGAGTAATTGGTTTCAAAATCATCTAAGTTTAAATAATTTTTTCAATAAAGTAGATGACAAAAAAACTAGATTTAAATATTTAGTTTTAGGAGATTTATCAATTAAAGATAAACAAAATATTAATGTAAAACCTTATGCAATTGAGATGTTTAAGAAATGTAAAATTGGTATAGCCATGATGAAAAATTCTACTGGAAGAAAAACAAAAATATTTGAAATGATGTCAGCAGGGTTACCAGTATTTACAAACATTAATCTCAAGGAATTTGGTCTAAGGAATAATTATCATTATAAATATTTTGATAAAAAGAGACAATTATCACATCAATTAAAACTATTCTTATCTAATATAAATTTAAGAAGAAAAATTTCAAATAATGCCTTCAAATGGTCAAAAAAAAATACTTTTTACCAAAAAGCATTTATGAAATTGAATAAAGAAATTTTAAGATAGAGCCAAAAAACCGATATGCATAAACTAGTTAATTTATTTGATTATAATCAAAAGATTAAGTTTATATATTTAATTTTTTTCATGCTTATTGCATCTTTTCTAGAATTGCTGGGTTTAGGTATGGTGGTATTAATTTTAAATTCATTTTTAGGTTTAAATGGTGAGCACTTTCAAATAATAAATGATTTTTTAGGAATTTTTTTTAAAAGTGAAATTACTTTTGAATTAATTCTCTTTTTTATATTAATTCTTTTTAGCATAAAGCTTTTAATTTTAATTTTTGTTTCTTGGGTTGAGTCAGATTTTTTAGCAAATTTTAGAGAAAAGATTTCAAATAAATTATATCATAATTTTTTGAATAGAGACGTTCTTAATATTTTAAGAAAAAATAGCGCTGAGTATCTTAGAAATTTTACTGAGGAAATTACTACAAGTAATTTATTTATTTATAGTTGTTTAAGAATAATATTAGACTCAATATTATTATTTACTTTTTTAATTTTTTTAATGTATTTTGATCCACTTATAACTGGAATTGTCTTCTTAATTTTTTCTTCTGTAGGAGTTATTTATTATATTTTGATAAAGAATAAATTAGCAAGTTGGGCGATTACAAGTTTAGATAATAAAAAAAAAAGAATTCAATTCATTTCTGAAAGTTTTTCGGCAATTAAATCAATTAAAATTCTATCAAGAGAAAATTTTTTTTTAGATAAGTTTAAAAGGCAGAACTTTTCCCTTAGTAGAATACAATTTAAAGTAAACTTTCTAAAATCACTTCCTAGGCATATTTTGGAATATATATTAATTCTCAGTATATTATTATTATTTTTTTATTTGATAAAAAATCAATATTCTAATGAGAGTATAATTCAATTAATATCTATTTATACTCTTTCAGCTTTTAGAGTTGTTCCATTAATAAATAGATTATTAGGATACATGCAACATTTAAAACATACTTACCCAAGCATAGGTAAGCTCATAAATGAAAATGAGCAAAAAATAAGAGTCAAAAAGAAAAAAACTTATAAGTTAGAAATAAATAAAAATATTAAGCTTTTTGTTAAAAATTTCTCATTAGATAAAAATAAAAATTTGTTACTTAGAAATGTAGATATAGATATTAAAAAAAATTCACAGATAGGGATTATAGGGCAGAGCGGAAGTGGGAAAAGTACAATAATTGACATTTTATGTGGTTTTAAAAAAAATAAATTTTCAAGCATTGAGGTTGATGGTAAAAAAATAGATAATCCAGAAAAACTTGATAGTTGGCAAAAATCTATAGGATATGTTCCACAAAATATAATAATTTTAAACCAATCTTTAAGAGAAAATATTTTATTTGGATCAGACCGAAAAATTTTTGATGATAAAATTTTAGAAAATATAATTAAAAAAGTAGACCTAAATAAGTTTGTTAAAAAAACAAATGGAGGTCTATCGCAAGTTTTACGTCAGGATGGACAAAATATATCTGGAGGTGAAAAACAAAGAATTGGTATAGCTAGAGCCTTAATTAATGATCCAGAATTAATAATACTTGATGAAGCTACAAGCGGATTAGATTATGAAACTGAAAATAATGTGCTTCGTACTATCAAAAAATTAAAAAGCACAACAATTATAGTTTCACATAGGTTTAATGCATTAAAAAATTGTGACAAAATTTATATGATTAAAGATAAAGAATTTTTTTTATTAAAAAAAAACAATCTAAAAAAATATTTTGAGCAATAAAACTAAAATTTTAATTCCAGGTGGTACCGGATTTATAGGATATCATTTGATTTTTTATCTAGTTAAGAAAGGCTGGATTGTTCACTCTTTATCTAAATTTAAACCAAAGAAAACTAGAAGGGTGAAGGGTGCAAAATATATTTATTGTGACGTAAGAGATAAAAAAAAATTAAGATCAAAATTAGATAAATATTATGATTATATAGTTAATTTATCAGGTTATGTAGATCACTCAAATAATCAATCAATAACAAGAATACATTTTAATGGATGTAAAAACTTAATATTTAATTATTTGAATAATAAACCAAAAAAATTTATTCAAATTGGTTCAAGTATAGAATATGGAAAACAAAGGTCTCCACAAAGAGAAAACAAAAAAAACTCACAAGAAACATATTCAACTTATGGAAATGCCAAACTTTTAAGTACTAAATTTTTATTAGAACAAAAAAAAAAATATAATTTTCCAATTACAATATTAAGATTATATTTAGTTTATGGACCAAAACAAGATCTGAATAGATTGATCCCAATTACTATTATGAATGCTTTAAAAAAAGTTAAGTTTAATTGTTCAGAAGGAAAACAGTTGAGAGATTTTGTTTATATAGATGACCTAATTAATGCAATTGTTAAAACTTTTAAAAATGAAAAATCAAATGGGGAAATTATAAATGTTGGATCAGGTAATCCAATCAGTGTTAAAAAATTAATTATTAAGATTTGTAAATTAGCAAATGGTGGTAACCCTCAATTTGGAAAGGTTTCATTAAGAAAAGATGAAATTTTTAAATTGTATCCTAGTTTAAAAAAAGTTAAAAAAATTCTTAATTGGCAAGCTAAAGTTAATCTAGACAAAGGTCTTAAAAAAACCATTAAATATTACAAGATTTAGAAATGAATAAAATAATTTTAAAAAGGAGCTATTAAGATCTATTAGTTATGAATTTAGAAAATAAATTGTCAAAATTTTTTTTTGGATATGGTTTAGCCTTTTTCCCTTTACTTTTATTAATCGGACCTTTAATTGCAGAAGTCTTTTTAACATTAAGTATTATTTTTTTTTTTATTTTTTGCAATAAAAGAAAAGAGAAGTTTATTTTATGAAAATAGNTTTTTAATNTTTTTTTTATTATTTTATTTATCTACTCTTTATTCAACTTTANCTAATTTTTATAATTTTGATTTGGCTGNTAATGGAATTTTNTATTTTAGAATACCATTGTTTGCNTTTTCAATATGGTTTATTTTAGAAAGATTTAATTTTTTTAATAAAAAAATTACTATTTCATACGTAATTTTTTTATTTTTAATAATATTTGACTCTTTACTTCAATATTATTATGGAAAAAATTTATTAGGAAATGAAATTTTAGTAGGACGTATTTCAAGTTTTTTTGGTGAAGAACTAATTTTAGGTGGCTTTATGTTGAGAACTTTACCGATATTTTTGATTTATCTAATCATGAATGACTCTTTAACTGATAAAAAATCTGGTATTTTTTATGCAATTTTAATTTCATTTATATGTTTAGTTATTTATTTGTCAGGTGAACGATCATCGTTCGCCTTATTAATCTTATTTTTAGTAACAATATTTTTCTCGATAAAATATTTAAAAAAGTTTATTACAATTATAGTATTAGTGTTTTTAATCTTATCCACAGCTTTGCAATTTAAAAATACAACAGATCCAGCATCAAGAATGTTTAAAAAAACTTATAATCAAATATTAGGTATTGGAGCTAAAAATATATCACAAGATAAAAAAAATTTTTTTGACAAGATTTACATATTTTCTCATGATCATCATGTACATTATGTGCTTTCATTAAAAATTTTTAAAGATCACATCTTATTTGGAACTGGTACAAAAGGTTTTAGATATTTATGTAGAAATAAAATTTATATACTTGAAAATAACTTAGGCTGTTCTACGCATCCTCATAATACCTATATTCAAATTTTAGTTTCAAATGGTATTTTAGGTTTTTCATTTTTAATTTTAGCTTTTATTTACACGATTAAGGAAATATTTGTTTCTAGAAGAAAAATATTATCATCAAGTAAATTTGATAAAAATGAAGTTTCAAAATTAATTGCTATTTCTGCTATATTTATTAATATTTGGCCTTTAGTACCCAATGGCAATTTTTTTAATAACTGGTTGTCTATGTTTTACTTCTACCCTGTAGGATTCTACTTATATTTCAAGCACAAGTATGAAAAATAAATTAGTAAGTATAATAATAAATTGTTTCAATGGAGAAAAATTTTTATCAAAAACATTACAATCAGTCTTAGATCAAACTTATAAAAATTTTGAAGTAATTTTTGTAGATAATTGTTCCACAGATAAAAGTAGGGAAATATTTAAAAAAATAAAAGATAAAAGATTTAAGTATTTTAAAACAAAAAAAAAAATTAAGTTATATGAAGCTAGGAATTTTGCTTTGAAAAAGGTAAAGGGCAAATTTGTATCCTTTTTAGATTCTGATGATTGGTGGGAAAAAGAATTTTTAAGTTCTAAAATTCTATTTTTTTCTTCATCTAGTGAATATGGTTTTTCTTTTTCAAATTGTTATCACTATTATGAAAATAAAAAAAAATTTGAAGTTTTTTATGAAGGTAAACTACCATCAGGTTTAATTTTAGATAATTTATTGAAATATTATTTTGTTCAAAATAGTTCAATTATTATAAAAAGCAATTTGATTAAAAATTTTAAATTTAATCCACATTATAATATTATAGGAGATTACGATTTAATAATTAGAATATCAAAAAAATTTAAAGGAATGGGATTTCAAAATAAATATGTAAATGTCAGAATACATAAAGATAATTTTTCTCATAATAACAGAAAAATGTTTTATTATGAGTATAAAGATTGGATTAAAAATCAAAATTTTAATAATAAAATATTTAAAAAAAATAAATTTGAATTATTACAAAAATTAGAATATTTAAAATTAATTCATCTTTTGATATATAAAAAAAATTTAAAGTTACTTAAAGATATAATGAGATTCCCATCTGTTTATTTTAAACTTAAGTTATTAGTTATGTATTTTTTACCAAAGTTAATTTTAAAACTTAAATATAAATATTTATGATTTACTGTTTTATCAATATTTTAAAGCCATTAAGATAAAAAAATGGAAAATTACTTTTTGTTTTTTTTGATATTTTTTTTAAATTCAATCATTTTTTTTAAATTCCAAAAAATTTCAAATTTTTTTATCTTTTTTGACAAACCTGATGGAAAATTAAAAAAACACGATCGAGCTATATCTTTAGTTGGTGGTTTTGTAATATTAATAAATTTATATTTGATAATTTTTTTTTTAAAGATATTGAATTTGGATAATGTAATATTTGAAGATAATTTTGTATATATAGTTTTAATATTAAGTTTTCTCTTTTATTTTATTGGATTTATAGATGATTTCAAAAATTTATCGCCAAATTTAAAATTATTTCTGATAATAATTTCTATAACTTTAGTTACTTTTTTTTTTTCCTGAACTTAAATTAGAATATATAAAGATTTCATTTCTTAACAAGGATTATGTTTTTGGAAACTATGCGTTTATATTTATTATTTTGTCTTTTGCACTTCTAGCAAATGCTATAAATATGTTTGATGGCATTAATCTTCAACTAATTAGTTATACTTTATTTATTTTTTTAATTTTTATTATAAATAATTTTTTACCATTATTTTTTATTTTATTATCAATCTGTTTTATTTTTTTAGGAATTCTTAATTATAATAATAAAGTTTTTATTGGAGATGGAGGCTGTTATTTAATTAGCTCTATTCTTGGTTGTACCTTTATTTATCAATACAAAAACTTCAATAATTATTTATATGGGGATCAGATATTTATAATACTACTTATTCCTGCTATTGATATGTTGAGATTATTTTTAGTTAGGTTAATTAATAAAAAAAATCCCTTTAGAGGAGATTTAAATCATTTACATCACATTATTGATAGATTTATAAAAAACAGACATTTAACCGTAATAATAACTTTAAATTTATGTATTTTGCCTACTTTATTAATGTATTTAGGAATACAAACTTATTTTATATTAGCCATAAGTCTTTTAATTTATTTAAGTTTAATTTCATTTCTGGGATATAAAAACAAATAATTATGAGAGTATTAGTAACTGGTGGTGCAGGTTATATTGGAAGTTGTGTATCTCAATATTTAATTGATAAAGGAAATAAAGTTATAATAATTGATAATCTTTCAACAGGTTTAAAATCAAACATTCCAAAGAAAAGTAAATTTTACAAATGCAACATACAAGATACAAAAAAAATAAATAAAATTTTAAGTAAAAATAAAGTTGATATAGTAATGCATTTTGCGGCTTATATAGATAATGCAGAATCTATTTTGAGACCGAAAAAGTATTTTAAAAATAATTATTTAAATGGAAAAGAGTTTTTTTCTAATTGTATTAATAAAGGAATTAAAAAAATAATCTATTCTTCAACCGCAGCAGTTTATGGAAATAAAAAAAAAAAAGTTAACGAAAAAGATATCTTAAAACCTTTGACACCTTATTCATCTTCAAAAGTGCTTCTTGAAAAATATTTAGAAAAAAATAAAAAAAATTTAAGTTGTGTTATCCTTAGATATTTTAATGTTACTGGTGCCGACACACAGTTGAGATGTGGATTTGATATTAATAGAGGTAAAAATTTATTTCTAAATCTATGTCATTCAGTAACAAAAAATAAAAAATTTAAAATTAATGGAAAGAATCATAATACAAAAGATGGAACAACTGTAAGAGATTTTATTCATGTAAATGATTTATCAGAAATTCACTACAAGTTATCAAAATTAATGATAAAGAAAAAAATATTCTTTAAATTAAATTGTGGATACGGATTTGGTTTTTCTGTCCTAGAAATTTTGTATAAATTTATAAACTTATCTAAAAAAAAAATTAATTATGAATTTGTTAAAAAAAGAAAAGGAGACATTGTTGTTTCAATATCAAATCCATCAAAATTAAAAAAAATTATAAATTGGAAGCCAAAACGTCAATCATTAAATTATCTAGTTCAATCATCACTAAATTGGTATAAAAAAATGTCAAAATAACCAAATTTAAAGTTGCAAAAAATAATTTTGTGAACATAAGTATAAAAAAATTTAATTATGATAAAAAATAAAAAAATTCTAATAGTTGGAGCAGGTGGCTTTATTGGCGGGCATTTAGTAAAAAAACTACTAGATAATGGAAATTCAATTATTGCTGCAGATATAAAACCAAAAGAATATTGGTTTNAAGATTATGAAAATGTTGAAAATNATTACTCAATGGATATGAAAGAAATAAATAACTGCAGNAAGGTTACNAAAAAAATTGATTATGTATTTAATATGGCATGCAANATGGGTGGTATGGGATTTATTGAAAACAATAAAGCAGAATGTATGCAATCAGTNTTAATAAATACTAATTTATTAATTGCTTGTAAAGAAGATGGTATNAAAAAATATTTTTTTTCATCTAGCGCTTGCGCATANAATCAATCAAAACAACAAGATGTTTTTGTAGAAGGGTTAAAAGAAAATGATGCTTATCCAGCAAATCCAGAAGATGGCTATGGGTGGGAAAAATTATTTAGTGAACGTATGTGCAGACATTTTATGGAGGATTTTGGAATAGAAGTAAGAATAGCAAGGTATCATAATATCTATGGACCCTATGGAACTTATGATGGTGGTAGAGAAAAAGCCCCGGCTGCGTTATGTAGAAAAGTTATTGGTGCAAAAAAAAACAATAATAATAAAATTGAAGTTTGGGGCGATGGCAAACAAACTAGAACATTTTTATATATAGATGATTGTATTGAAGGTACTTTAAGATTATTTGAGTCTGAGTATTCTGAACCAGTAAATATCGGAAGTGATGAACAAGTCTCTATTAATCAAATGATTGATATAATCGAGGATATTTCTGAAATAAAAAAATTGGAACGAATTTATCAATTAGATAAACCAAAAGGTGTAAGAGGTCGATCTAGTAATAATGATTTAGTTAAGAAAGTTTTAGATTGGAGTTATAAAATAAAGTTAAAAGATGGCTTGATAAAAACATATAACTGGATAAATAATGAAATTAGTAAAAAAGGCTCAAATATCAGTAGATTTACAAAATCTTAAGTATTAATTTTTCTAGTTACAAAGTTTTGTCATGAAATTTGTCAATATTAGTTCACTAAATTATGGTTCAAAATATAATTTTCAAAAAAATAAAATTTAAAAATTTAAATTATAAAAATTTTGATAAATTTATTATCAAAAAGGGCTTGTTTGTTTTCCCTGCTGGGCCTGCTTTAGCTAATATAGATAAATCAAAAAAATATTATGAGTCAATTAAGAGAGCAGATTTAGTTTTTTTTGATAGTGGTTTTTTTGTTATATTACTTAAAATTTTTAAAAATATAGGAGTAGATAAGTTTTCAGGATATAAATTTTTGAAACTATTTTTTGATTATTTAAAAAAAAATAAAAAAAAAAAAGTTTTTTGTATTGATCCAAATTTAAAGTTTTCGAAGTCTAATAAATATTTTTTAAAAAACTTAGGCTTAAAAAAAGTATATAATTATTTAGCTCCAAATTATGATATAGATAACTTATTTGATAAAAAACTTTTAAGTTTAATTAAAAAAGTAAAGCCTAATTTTATATTGACTAATATAGGTGGAGGTAAGCAAGAAGTTTTAGGTTTATATTTAAAAAAAAATTTGAAATTTAATACAACAATTTTATGTACAGGAGGTGCTATCTCATTTTTTACCAAGGATCAGGCACCTATCAATGCTTTAATTGATGAATTATATCTTGGATGGCTTATTAGATTAATTTTTAATCCATTAGTTTTTGCTAAAAGATATTTATATGGTTTAAGATTGATACCAATGATAATTTTCAGTAAAATTAAAATTGTTAAATGATTTGAAATAAAATGCAAAATGTATAATTTGTAAATAACCTTAATGAAAAAAAAAGCACTGATATTTGGAGTAACTGGCCAAGATGGTGCTTACCTATCTAAGTTTTTATTAAAAAAAAATTATATTGTTTATGGAGTAAAAAGAAGATCATCTTTAATCAACACTCAAAGGATTGATGATATCTATAAAGATATTAATTCAAAATCTAATTTTATACTTTTTTATGGAGATCTGACAGATGCTTCATCAATATTAAATGTAATTAAAAAAACTAAACCAAATGAAATATACAATCTTGCTGCACAATCTCATGTAAAGGTCTCTTTTGATGTTTCTGAATATTCTGCAGAAGTTAATGGTCTTGGAACTTTAAGGATTTTAGAGGCAATCAAAAACTTAAATTACGAAAAAAAAATAAAATTCTATCAAGCAGGGACCTCAGAAATGTTTGGTAAGACTCAAGAAAAATTTCAAAGTGAAAAAACGCCATTTAATCCAGCCAGTCCCTATGGTATCTCAAAGTGTTTTGCTCACTGGATAACAATAAATTATAGAGAAGCTTATAATATGTATGCTTGTAATGGAATTTTATTTAATCATGAAAGTCCCATTAGAGGTGAAACTTTTGTTACAAAAAAAATTATTCAAGGGTTAGTTAAAATAAAGAAAGGTTATCAAGAAAAGTTATTTTTAGGCAATTTGTACTCAAAGAGAGATTGGGGTCATGCAAAAGATTATGTGGAAGCTATGTGGAAAATGTTACAACAAAAAAAACCAGACGATTATGTAGTTGGAACTGGCAAAACTTTTACTATTAAAGAATTCGTAAACAAAGCTGCTAAAAAAATTGGTTTTAAAATAAAATGGATAGGTAAAGGTTTAAATGAAAAAGCGATCAATATTGAAAATAATAAAATTATCATTGAATGTAAAAAAAGATACTTTCGACCAGTCGAAGTTGATTATTTGAAAAGTAATAGTTTGAAAGCAAAAAAATTATTAAAATGGTCTCCTAAAATATCATTAGATTATTTGATAGATGAAATGATACAGCATGAATTAAAAAATTTATTATGATTAATATTAATAGCAAGATATTTATCGCAGGCCATAAAGGAATGCTCGGATCTTCTATTTTAAGAAAATTTAAAAAAAAGGGTTATAAGAAATTAATTACAATTGATAAAAAAAAACTTGATCTCAGAAATCAAAATTCAGTTAAAAATTTTTTTAAGATGAAGAAACCAGATGTAGTTATCATAGCCGCTGCAAAAGTTGGAGGAATAAAAGCCAATATTAAATATCCGGCCGATTTCATTAATGATAATTTGCAAATTCAAACAAACTTAATTTTAAGCAGTTATAATCATAATGTAAAAAAATTAATTTTGTTTGGTTCAAGTTGTATTTATCCAAAAGGATTAGGAAAACCAATAAAAGAAAATCAAATAATGACTGGTGTTTTAGATAAGACTAATGAGAGTTATGCAATTGCAAAAATTGCTGGTATAAAAATGATTGAAGCCTTAAATAAACA
>NHHO02000022.1 GCA_002171035.2 Candidatus Pelagibacter sp. TMED165 | reverse complement strand
GATTTAGTTACAAAAAATATATCAAGAAGACCGTTATCATTTGATGACCACTATGGTAACATGAAACATGGTAATAAAACACCAAATTTTTCAGCAACTAAAAATAAAGATGGTCTTTTAAATTCAGCCATGTTTGATTCAAGAATAGTTTTAGATACCTTTTCAACAACACGAGCTTTAAGTAATTATGTAAGAGAACATGATCCTGAATCAGTTGTATATAATTCAAGAACAGAAGATTATGCTTTTCAAAGAAAAGCTATATTTGAAAATTTAAAAATGAGAAGAATAAAACTTGTAATGCCTGGAAATTTCACTTTAAGTTCAGGTTTTAATGTAAATGTAAATGCACCTACTTTCGGAGAAAAAGCTAAAGGTGATGAAAATAAAAATCCACTTTTATCAGGTAAATATTTAATTACAGCATCAAGACATATTTTAGGTCCTGATAAACACGAAAGTATAATTGAATGTTCATCAACATCATCAGATTTAGATTTCATACAACAAGAAACTGAAGAACAAAGTGAAACATTAAAGGCATATTAGATGGAACATAATGATACTTTTTTAGGTAAAAACGGCTTTATTTGGTGGGTTGGTATTGTTGAAGATAGACAAGACCCACTTAAATTAGGTCGTTGTAGAGTAAGGTGTGTTGGTTGGCACCCTAATGATAAAGTACGAGTGCCAACAAAAGACTTGCCGTGGGCAAAACCTATGTTGCCGTTAAATAATCCACACCCATACCCACCAAAAGAAGGTGATATGGTCTTTGGTTTTTTTCTTGATGACACAGGCGGGCAAGATCCAGTTATGATGGGTGTTTTTCCAAATATACCTTTAACTGAGCCAAACCCCCAGGAAGCATTTAACGACCCCAGGACGCAAGAAGAATTAGATATTGCACCGATTAAACCAACTGGCGTGGAATCTGTACCAGTAAATCCAGTTGCAAACAATTACCCTAGAAATTTAGATGAACCAACAACTTCAAGACTTGCAAGAAATGAAACGGCAAATACAGAATCAGCTGTATCTTTTAAAAATGCTCGTATTACGGCAAATGATACATCATCAGTTGAACCAGTTCCTTCATACAATGCGACATACCCGTATAATAGGGTATATGAATCTGAATCGGGTCACGTTATGGAGTTTGATGATACAAGAGATAATGAAAGAATTAACTTGTATCACCGTGCAGGTTCTTACATGGAGTTCAATCCAAACGGTGATAGAGTAGANAGAATACAAAGAGATAAGTTNACNNTNGTTGTCAAGGACGAGTCTGTATTNATTAAAGGTGANGTAAACATTCAAGTAGATGGNGACTATAATTTAAATGTAACAGGTGATGTAAAGATAAANGGANAAACAATTAATTTAAATAACGGCTCTNANGGAGCTGCNAGAATAGGAGATACCGTTGCAGANGTNGANCCAGTAGGAGATGGNACAATATCTTCTGGTTCCGGCACGGTTAAAATTGGAGGTTAGTAATAAATAAGAAATGGCAGAGATAACAATAAAAACAGAGAGAGCATTTAATGATTTGGATTTGAACTTCAATGTTCACCCAACAACAAAAGATGTTACTCAATTTAAAAATGAAAGATCAATAGTAAACTCTATTAAGAATCTGGTCTTAACNAATCATTACGAAAGACCTTTTCANCCTGAGCTNGGTTCTAATTTAAGAAGGATGCTTTTTGAACAAGTTGATAATCTTACAGGCGCTCAATTAGAAAGAGAAATATCAGAGGTGATAGGTAACTTTGAACCAAGAGCTACCGTAAAAGATGTTACTGCCGTGCCAGCACCTGATGAAAATGGTTATTCTGTTAATTTAGTGTTTTATATGGATAACAATGCAGCTCCAATTTCAATAGATTTCTTTTTAGAGAGAGTAAGATAAAATGGTTGATAGACTAAGAGTTACCGAACTTGATTTTGATACAATCAAGAATAATTTAAAATCTTTTCTAAAACAGCAAAGCACATTTACTGACTACGATTTTGATGGTTCAGGTCTTTCTGTTCTTATAGATTTACTGGCTTATAACACACATTATAATGCCTACTATTTAAATATGGTTGCAAATGAATCATTNTTAGATACTGCTTTGCTTCGTGACTCAGCTGTGTCACACGCAAAAACTTTAGGTTATACACCACATTCTAGAAAAGCGGCCGTAGCTACAATTACACTTATAGCAAACTCTGCTGTAACAAAAGCTGGCACTTTAACATTGGGTGAAGGATTTTCATTTCTATCTGATCAAATAGATGGTAAATCTTATAATTTTACAGTTTTAGACGATACGTCTGTAACAAAATCAAATAACTCACAATACATATTTTCTAATCTTGCAATCAGTCAAGGTCAGTTACAATCAACACAATTCACTTATGATGAGGGTTCAAACCCTAAACAAATATTTATTTTACCAGANAAAACTTTAGANACATCAACAATTAAAGTTGGTGTTCANCCAAATGTTTCAAATACATTCTCATCAATTTATAGTCAATCAACTGATATTTTAGATGTTGATGGCACATCAGAAGTATTTTTCTTACAAGAGAATAGAGATGGTAATTATGAAATATTTTTTGGTAATGATAGTNTTGGTAAAAAATTACAAGATGGTTCAATTATAACTGTTACATATTTGGTAACAAATGGTATTGATGCTAATAAAGCAAATAACTTTGTGGCTAAATCGAGTTTAACAGACACGAATGGTGATTCTACAACTCTCACACTCACACCTGTGGCCGCTGCAACTGGTGGTTCTGAAAAAGAAACTGTTGATTCTATAAAGTTTTCAGCACCAAATCAATTCACTTCACAAAATAGATTGATTACTAAAAAAGATTTTGAAACAACTGTTTTACGAGAAGCACCAAGTGTAGANTCNATATCAGTTTGGGGTGGTGAAGATAATGTGCCAGTTGTTTATGGTAAAGTATTTTTATCTTTAAAAGCTAAAGATAATTTTTTTGTATCTGATGCAGAAAAAGAAAGAATTAAAGATAAAATAATTAAACCAAAAGCTCTTTTAGGATTAGAGGCTGAATTAGTTGACCCTGATTTTACATTTGTTTTAGTTGATTCAACGATATTATATGATACAAGAAAAACAGCTTTGACTACTGATGCTTTTAAGTTAGCGATTAAAAATTCAATNATTACATATAAATCACAAAATTTAGATAAGTTTGATAGTACATTTTCTTTATCTAAATTATCAAAGGCAATTGATGACACAGATCAAAATGCAATTACAGGATCAGAAACTTCTGTAAAATTACAAAAAAGAGTTACACCAATACTTGGCACAACAGCTTACACAATTGATTTTGGTGAAAAACTAAAAAGAGGTACAGCAGATGATAAATTAACTACAACTGCTTTCAATGGTTTTGATTCTGGTGGTAATTCTAGATCAGTTCAGTTTGAAGAAGTGCCACAATCATTTTCAGGTGTTTCAAGAATAGAAGTAAACAATCCTGGTTTTTCATACACGGTGGCGCCAACCGTGACAATTAGAGGTGATGGTTCTGGTGCTACTGCTTTTGCAACAGTATCGGGTGGTTCAATCACAGGTATCACTCTTTCAAATAGAGGTATAGATTATACAAATGCTACAGTTGAAATAACAGGAGGTAATGGCCAAGGCGGTGAGGCATCAGCAGTAGTAGATTCGAGAACAGGCTCAATTAGATCAGTATTTTTTGATAATGATGGTAATAGACAGGTTATAAATGCGGCTGCTGGTGAAGTTGATTATGATAATGGCATCATAACAATTAATGATATTAATATAACGAGTGTGCCAACTTCAGATGGTTTAATTAGATTTACAATTGGTTCTGAAAGTGGTGTCGTAGAGTCAGTTAGAAATAATATAGTAACAATTGATCCAGAGGACCCAGATTCAATAACGGTAAATTTAGAGGTTCTTAATACATAATGTCTAGAGTAAATCCGCAAGATTTAAAAACCTCACTTTTAATCAATCGTCAAGTTCCTGAGTTTATTCGGGAAGACCACCCTCTTTTTATTAGTTTTTTAGAGGCGTATTATGAATTTTTAGAAACTGAGCAGGACACACAAAATAATGACTTAACAAAAATATCAAAAGATTTAAGATACCTCTCTGATGTTGATACATCATTAGATGCCTTTGAGTCCAACTTTTTAAATAATTACGCCAATCTTGTGCCAAAAGATGTAACAGTTGATAAGGCTTTTTTAATTAAAAATGTATTACCATTATATCTTGCAAAAGGCAGCCCTAGATCATTTCAATTTTTATTTCGTATGTTTTTTGGGAAAGAAGTAGAATTAAAATTTGGAAAAGATCAACTACTTAAAGCTTCAGATAGTGACTACAAATTAGAAAATATTTTAAGTGCAAGAACTGAAATCAGTTCTTTTTACGCAGGCGATGGAAGTAATAATGTTTTTCATTTAGCTCAACCTGTTTCAAGAGATGAAATAGAAGTAAGAGTTAGTGGTGAACTTAAAAGTGCAAATTCTTTAAATGCTGGAGCTAATAGTGAATTTCTCCATGTTGAAAGAGAGGAACAAAAATTAATCTTTCACACACCGCCAGCTAGTGGTGCAGATATTAGAGTCACATATACAAATTTAGAAGCTGGTGGGTTTGATGAAACACTTTTAAATAATAGAAAAATAATTGGCCAAACATCTAATGCCTCAGCAATTGTATCAACTGCAATATCAAGAATTATTGACCCTCTCCATAAAATAGAATTATTTTTAGATAGAAAAGATATATCTGGAGATTTTAGTCAGAGTGAAGAATTAAGAACAGACATTGTAATAAATGGCACTTTAGTAAACATTTCTTTAAATACAGTTTCATCAATTGAATCAATTAAAGTTGATGATGGTGGTACTTCTTATAACGTAGGTGATATTGTACTAATTAATGCTGGTGCTTTTCAAACAATTGCAAACGCTGAAGTTGAAACAATATTTACAGATTTTTTAAGAGATCCTGTAATCTCTAGTAATACGACATATGGCACATTTAGTGCTAATGGTGGATCAGGATTTGAACCAGGTAGTTTTTTAACAGGTGGGAATTCAGAAGTTGGTTTTATTTCTTATTCAGTTGTGAATGTTGATGCAAATGGTATTAATACACCAAATACATTTACAATGATGGGCACAGTAATAGGCGCTAATACTTCTTCAAATTCTTCACAAACATTTGCAGACTTATGTATTTCTAACGCAGCTATTGGTGGCACAGGTTTAGACAATACACAAATATCGTTGAGATACAGCCAAGTTTTTGGTAATAGTCAATTGAGTGCTGATGCAGCTGATAGTGCTGGTATAAATGTAAACACTTCAATTTGTCATGTTGTAAATTCATATACAACTGCATCAAACATTGGCCCAGCAAAAACTGTTCGTATAGTTTCATCTAATACTCAAGTAAGTGATATGAACTTAGACCCAATTGGAGCTCTTACATCTACTTCAGCAAATATGCCTGAAGGTCCTACAAAAATGATACCTGCTGATGTAACATCATTACGAGGCATAGGTTCTTTAGAAATAGTAGATGGTGGCACTCTTCATACTGTTAGAGATATGGTGCAATTTAGTGATGTAGCTTTTGGCGCCGGTGCAACTGCTAGGGTTTCTGAAACAGGTAGTGGTGGTTCTGTTACTAATATCAATCTAGAAGATCCATACTATGTAAACGAAGGACCTGTAAGAACGGGTGGCACCGCTAATGTAGGATTTAATGGTCAATTCGCAATACCAAACTGTTATACTTTTGGTGCAAATACAGCAAATAGTCCAGATGGCCTTAATGCTATTTACATGACAAGGGGTTCATACTTAAATGGTATGGATTTCATTTCAGTTCCACACCCAGTAAAAGTTGGCGACACAATAACATTTTTAGGATATGAAAGACAAGTCGTAGAAGTTAATACAGCTATTGGTTCAGCACAGCAAAAAGGAGCAGGATTTTTAAAAGTTAATACACCTTTTCCAGCAGAAATTGATTTTAGAACAATACAAATTGGTGGTAATAATGCTCAATATGGCGATACTTCAAATACTTTTTTAGCAAATGTAGCAAACACTTTTCATTTGAGAGGTGCACCACTCAAAATTAATCATGCTGGGCCAAAAGGTGGCTCAGGTTATCGTGCGAGTCATCTACCTACTGTAACTGTTTTTAGATCACTTGCATCTAATGGCCGTTTTGGTGGAACTGCTGGTAATATTTCATCTTCATTAAGTGCTGTTAATGTTAGAACCGTTGGTATATTAGGTGATGGTGAAAACATAAGCACAAGTGCTAATACTCAACAAAAAGGTGTCATAACATCAATTAAACTAAATGATTTTGGTTCAGGTTATCAAGTATCACCAGATATTGACTTAACAACAACAGGTGATGGGAATGCGTTGGCTGTTGCTGAACTTTTACCACCAGTTAGAAAAGTTCCAGGTAGATTTACTTCATCTAAAGGTCTAATTTCCGCAGATGAAAGAAAAATACAAGGTGCAAATGTTTTTCAAGCTTTTTCATATATCACAAATATACCATTAGAATTTGAAAAATATAAAACAATAGTAAAAGGTCTTGTACACCCAGCTGGCTACAAGAATTTTGCTGAGTTTAAAGTTCAACCACTTGTTGAATCAGATACTTCTATATCAGTTAAAAGTCAATCAAATAGTATTCCAGGTCTTATTAATGTTGGTAATCCGTTACATATTAATTCTACCACATTTAATGTATCCACGCAAACAGTTATTACTGTATCAAATACCACACCAAATACAAACCTTGTGGCTGCTAATGCAGCTGGTGTAATTGTAGAGGGTCAATCTAGATTGGGTATTTCAAATGATGATGTAAATGCTGTAGGAACAAATGAAGAGAACTTTAATCCACTTATTATAAAAGTTAATTCAAATAATACAATAGAAGTTAATTCAGCACAAGTTTTCTCGACTTTAGCTAACAATTATGTTCACTTGAACAATCAACCTATTATAATTTATACATAAATACAATCTATGGCTACAAAACTTTCTACTAGATCACTCTCACTTAAAAACGCTGAGAATTATATTGATAGATTTACAGCAAATACAAATGATGTCGAAATTCAATATGTTTTTGTTGGTGATGATATTGGTACGAGCAATAATCAAGCTACCACTACTATTCAAAATTCTAAGTTTGATACAGATGATGCGTTATCGAGAATAATTGGTATGAAAAGAGTAACAGGTGGTGATTTAAGTGTTGTTGTGCCTAGAGTTGATTGGGAAACTGGTAAAATTTATCAACAATTTGACCCAACAGTTTCAACAGATACTTTAGTTTCAAATACTTCAGTTAATGATTTAACTAGAAAACCAATGTATGTCATTACGTCAGAAAGAGGCGTTTATAAATGTTTATCAAATAATAGTAACGGACTTAGTTCATCAGATACAACATCAACAGTAGAACCATCTGGTGATTTTAATACAAGTAATGGTGTAATATCAACTGCTGATGGCTATGTTTGGAAATATATGTACACAATTAGAGATAATAATAAATTTATTGACTCTGATTTCATGCCAGTTGCCACAAGAAATACCACGGATATGTCAGCTAATACTGTTTATGGTAACTTCAACTTAAACAATATTGGTGTAAGAGAAGGTGAATTAACAACAATTGTTTTAAATAATGGCGGCACTCTGTATCGTGATCTTACAAATGTACCTTTTGGTGCTTTTGCAAAAGGCGAAACCATGCTCACTTTACAGACTTGGTATCTAACACATACAGGTTTAGCTGTTGCTTCTAATGTTCTCTCTGCTAATATGTCCATAACTGGAAATGGTATTGCAGCTGATACAATTATTACAGAGGTTCACAATGGTAATAATAATGTTAGAATAAGTAAAGCCGCTGTAACAAGTAGCCTTGCAGCTAATGTGACTCTTTTTTCACCTAAAACAAGAATTTTCATTGATGGTGATGGCACAGGCGCTTTAGCTAATGCAACTGTAAATTCAACGGGCATAATAGATAAAATTACAGTAGACACAGTTGGCACAGGATATACTAGAGCAAATGCGAGAGTATTTGGCACAGGTAGTGGTGAAACAACAAGATCAATACTATCCCCATATTTTGGCCACGCATTTAATATAGGCCAAGATTTAGGTGCGAATAGCGTTATGGTTCACACAAAAATAGGTCAATTAGATGCAACTGAAGGTAACACAATACCTACAGGAATTACATTTAGACAAACAGGACTTATTAGGAAACCTTATAAATACGGTTCAAATAATAGAAGTTCATCAGCTAACAATATTTCAGCTAATAATGCTGTTGGGCAAGTTACTAAATTAACAGTTGGTACAGGAACAAGTTATACAGATAACGAATTTGTATATCAAGGGACAAGCAATACAATATTTACGGCCTCAGCACAGGTTTTGAGAACCGTAAGTTTAAATACAATAGAATTAACGAAAGTGGTTGGAGATTTTAAAGTGAACGAGGCATTAGTGGGTGATTCGTCAGGTACATCAAGAACAGTAACCTCAACGACAAATCCAGAATATCAACCACAAAGTATGGAATTATTATTTGTTGAAAATTCAACACCAACAACAAGAACAGAAAGTCAGTCAGAAGATGTTAGACTTGTATTACAATTTTAAAGGTAGATAATGACTACAACAAATTTTAATGTAACACCCTACTATGATGATTTTGATGAGGATAAAAATTTTTATAGAATCCTTTTTCAACCTGGTAGGGCAGTTCAAGCTCGTGAATTAACACAATCACAAACCATACTTCAAGATCAAGTTAAAAAATTTGGTGACCATATATTTAAAGATGGTTCTAGAGTTACGGGTGCAGAAATATTTTCTGTTCCAGAATTTGGTAGAAAAATAGAAAACATTGAAAATAGTCAAAAACCTACAGCACGTTCTGTTAAATTAGAATCTACTTTTGAAAGTTCATCAATTAATGTTTCTAGCTTTGTAAATAAGTATATTACAGCAAATACAGCTAATGTTCAACTTGCAAATGTTAAAAATATTTACTTTGTTCATCATGCAGACCCAGCTGTAGACACAGATCCAGATACCTTATATGTTTCATATCTAAGAACAACTAATTTAACCATAGGTGGATCAACTTCAAATTCCACTATGGAATTACAAAATGCAAATACTACAATTCAAAATTCAGCTAATTTGCAAGTATTTTCAACATCTGATGTAGCACCAGCAAATTTAATTGCAACAGTTACAACTCAAATTGCAGCAGATGGAAGTGGCATTTATCCTGAAAGCCCTGCTAAACTATTAGGTGTTGATGAAGGTGTATTCTTCACAGGTGGAATTTTTGCAAAAAATCAAAAACAAATTATAGCAGTTGACAAATATGGTTCAAATGCAAATGTAAGTGTAGGTTTTGATGTTGTAGAAAATACAATAACATCAACTTCCGATACGTCATTATTAGATCCTGCTTTAGATTCATCAAACTATCTAGCACCAGGTGGTGATAGACTTAAAATTTCACTTACATTAACTAAAAAAGATTTAGATTCTAATAATTCATTACCTAGTTTACAAACAAACAAGTACATTGAATTAGTTAGATTTAGAAATGGACAATTAGTAAAAGATACCTCAGGCACAAGATATGCTGATTTAGGTAGAACACTTGCAAGAAGAACTTTTGATGAATCAGGTGATTATATCGTAGATGGCCTAGAACCTAGATTAACACCAATTGGTAATTCAGCAAATTTCTTTTTGAATATATCAAAAGGTAAAGCATATGTAAAAGGTTATGAAATAGACAAAACAAATGACATTACGAAATTAGCTGTTAAAAGGGCTCAAGATCAAGAGTCAGTTACAGGGTATGATCTACCTACTGCTTATGGTAATTTTTTACATATACACCAGTCAAACAATGCTATATTTAATTCAAATACTTCAGAGAGAATTTTATTACATTCATCAAATACTATTACAAATACTCTTACACAAATCGGTGAGGCATATGTAAAAAATATAGAATATGTAAGTGGTGATGGTTTTGATGCTGTTCATAAGTTACATTTATTTGGTGTTAAAAGATCGGGTGCAAATAATTTACCACTATCAATGACAAAATCAATAATTGGTGCTGGGCTGGGTCAAGCTAATGCAAATGTCGAATTATCTTCTATAACAACTATACAAACATCAGGCACAATAGTTGATGACAATTCTAATCATATCATTGTTGCTGATTCGTCACAAATCAGAGTTGGTGATGAGGTCTTTGGTCACAATCTTTCTGCTTTTACTGGAATAACAGGGGAAGGTGAAAGAAGAGTTCATGTTACAGCAATTAATGGATCTAACATTACATTGTCTGCTCCAAACAATGGGTCGTCTAGAAAACCTTACAGTAAGGAAATTGCAAACACTTATACATTTCAAAGAGCTGCTATTCAAGATACAAATGATACTCTATCTGTTTTCCCAGCGGCTTACTCTACTGTAGCTTCAGTAAATCAAATTGATTATAATACAAGAAGAATATTTAAGACTGTTACATTTACTGATGGTGTTGCTTCAATTGTTACAGATGATGGCTCAGAGAGATTTAAGGCAGCTGGTACAGCAGCTTTGAAAAAAGAACTTTATGCAATCATGATTCGTACAGGGACAACTCCATCTTATTCAGCTAATCATGCTGTAAATATGGCGAACTCAGATGTATCAATTTCAACTCCGACGCCAAGCGAAGGTTCTCAGGCTACAGCATCAATAGACCTAGGTGATGATGCTTTTGATGGGACAGCAGATATACTTGCAACACTTGATGTAACAGATGCAGGTAGAAGAACAAAAACTTCAAATAGTCATTTCAAATTATTTACAGCACTTACAAATAATTCAACAACATTACATTCATTAGGTATTACTGATGTTACAAATGTTACTGGTGTATTCATTGCTAGTGGATCAGATGCAGCTACTACTGCAAATACAAATGTATTAGATTCATTTGTAATTGATACTGGCCAGAGAAATGGTTTTTATGATCACGCTACTATAAAGAAAAAGGCTAGTGCGATAGGTGTTGTAAACACAGGTAAAGTTAATGTAACTTATACAAGGTTTGCTCATACTGGTCTAGGTCACTTTGATGCAAATTCATTCCCAAGTTATACTGACATACCTCAATATATTGATGATAAGGGTAATAAAATAGAATTAAGAGATTCAATAGATTTCAGACCACTTAGACAAGATGATGAGTCATCAAATGTTTATAGTAATTCAGCAATGACATTTACAAGAAATCAAATTGTTGATAGAAGAGTTGGATCAGCTGATGTTGATTTAAGTTATTATCTAAGTAGAATTGATAAAGTTGTTTTAGGGTTTGATGGTCAATTTAGAATTATAGAGGGTGATAGTGCCTTGAATAATCCAGCCACACCACTAGATGACCCTGATTCTATGACACTATATAAATTAACATTCCCGCCTTACACCTTTCAAACAAGTAATGTAGATATTGATATTGTAAAAAATAGAAGATATACAATGAAAGATATTGGTGGTATTGATGATCGTCTATCAAGAGTAGAATACTACACCGCTCTAAATTTATTAGAGTCAGAAGTAGCTGGTTCTACATTCTTTAGTAATAGTAATATAGAACTTATAAACAATGGATTCTTAGTTGATGACTTCAAGGGACATAGTATAGGTGATGTTCTGAATAGTGATTATAAGTGTTCTATTGATTACGATAATCAGATATTACACCCAAGATTTACAGCGAATGGAACAAATACATCTATTCAAAGTGGATCTTTAACAAATACGGGTAATGTTCTTACGTTGCCATTTACAACACAAGTTTATAGCGCTCAAAATGTTGCATCAACTTCTGTTAACATAAACCCATTTAATGTTGTTTCATTTGTAGGTTATGTTAAGCTTGATACAGATGTCACTAATTATGCTGACTTTGATTCTAGGCCTATTGTAGTAAGTAATCGTGATGGTAATTCTGATAACTACGAATTTGGAACAAATTTTCAAGGGTCAGTATGGAGTGAATGGGATCTTTTATCATTCAATAATGATACTACAAGAAAATATACATATTACGATAAAAATGGTTCAAAAGTTTCTACGACAACTTCGGCTGAAGAAGCATCAAGTCAAGCAACAAAAACAGAGTCAGATAGAATTTTCTATTATATGTCAGCTGAGAATATTGACTTTGAGATATTTGGTTACAGGCCAAACACAGAAGTTCATGCCTTCTTAGATGGTAAAAATGTATCAGATAGATTAAGAGCATTTAACTCAACAACAAATGCCTTTGAAACAGCTCCTAAAAAATGTTTAATTATTTCTGATGATAACGGTTTTGCAAAAGGTAGATTAGTTATACCAAACAATGAGGGCACTAATCGACAATTTGCAGCTGGTGAACATCAAATATTTTTCTCCGATTCCATTGCATCACCTAATGTTTTCTCAACATTTGCAGAAACTAGATATTATTCTGGTACACCAAAATCAAGAATAATACCACCGGTGGTGGAAGTAAGACAAGATCCGCCAGCTCAGGCCACACCTGTTGCAACAGAATGTGCTTTTCAAGAAGATGATGATAGAAAGACACCAAATTGTCAATCAGTTTCTGGTGCTAGAGCAGAATTAAGTGAAAATGGTGGTACTAGCGATTCCGATATTACTGATGCAACCTTCGGCATATCTGAACAAATCATTAGAGATACTTATTCAAATGTTTTAGGTCGTAAACCAGATAAAGCTGGTATGCTCTATTATATGGAAAGAATAGAGAATAATGAGATAGACGCTTTCACACCAGGAACTCTGGCAGCTAGCTTAACTACAATCTTTGAGGCTTCACCCGAAGCTAAGGCTAAAAATGAGTGCCCACTAGGTCAAGATCCACTTGCACAAACATTCTTTGTAAATGAATTTACAAATCCAAAAGGTATATTCATAACTTCAGTTGATATATTCTTTGCATCAAAAGATTCAACTTTACCTGTTCATTTTGAAATAAGAAAAGTTTTAAATGGTTACCCATCTGAAACTGTGGTCGCTAAATCAAGAGTTTCTAGAAATCCTGATGATGTAATTATACCAAGTGATCCTAATGTTCCAGAACCAACAAGATTTACCTTTGATGCACCATTATTTTTAGAACCAGATCAATACTCAATGGTTCTTCTAACAAGCTCATTTGAATATAATGTTTATATTGCAACAGTTGGTCAAAATAGATTAGATACTGGACAATCAATTGTTGGTCAACCATATTTGGGCTCTCTGTTTAAATCGCAAAATGCTTCAACATGGACCGCAGCTCAAGAATCTGATTTGTGTTTTGTAATTCACCAAGCACAATTTAATATAACTGGAGATATTAGTTCTATTATACAACCTGTAAAAAATGCTCCATTACCAGATCAGGCTTTTGATTTGTTGAGAATTAATGCACCATTCCAGACTTTCTCTGATAAGACGAGTATGTCATTTAAATTAGGTCTATTAACAGAGGGACAGTCTAATATGGATGCAGGTATATCAGCATTACCTAACTCTGATACTTACTTAGAAAATAGAAAAGAATTTAAGAAAAACGCAGATGCAAATTTACAAATTACAATGTCATCTACAAATGCTGATGTTTCACCAGTTTTTGAACAAGATAGATGTAGATTTGTTTTTGTAGAAAACTTACTTAACTCAAGTGCTAATACAGAAGTTGTAGCAAGACCCGAAACAGGTGCCTCTGATGGTGGTGCTTCATCTAAATATATCACCAGAAAAGTTACTCTAGGGGAAGGTTTTGATGCAACAGCTTTAAGAGTGATATTAGCTAAAAACTTACCTGAGGGTTCTTCAATAAGTGTGTTCTATAAAGTACAATCTGATTCAGATGAAACTACCGCTTTTGAAGATTTACCTTATGTTGAAATGAATAAGATAACACAAACACCTGTAAATCAAAATATAAATGAATATTACGATTGCGAGTTTAAGGCAGAAGATATTACATACTCTTCAGCTGGCATAAGTTTTGATTCATTCAGGTCTTTTGCAATAAAAATCGTGTTTTTCTCTACAAATACAGCGAAAGCTCCTACGGCTAGAAATCTTAGGGTTATAGCACTATCATGACAATGTATAAAGTGAAAGATCATCCAACACTTTTGAGAGATTCTCGATCAAAAGCCATATTGAATACGGATTTAATGGAGTTAAACAAAATGAAAAAAGAGAGAGAATCAACTATTACGATACAAACTTTAACTCAAGAGGTAAATGTAATTAAAAATGAGTTTCAAGAAATAAAAACACTTTTAAAACAAATAGTGGCAAAGAGATAAAAAATGGCAATTATTAATAGAGTATCAACATCTAATACATTTCAGCAACACGTTTCTACAACAGATGAAACTGTAACCACCCTTAATGCTTTAACAGAAGGAACGGGTGGTACTTTTACTTTAAGTAGTGATATTAAAGTTGATGGTAGTTTAGATGTAACAGGTAATTTAAATCTATCAGTAGGTGAATTTGATAACATTACAACAAATGGTAATGTTGTAATACAAGGTGGTGTTTCGGATGCTAATATAGGTTTAGATGTTAATGGTCTCTATCAATTTTCAGCTAATACATCAGGCGCTGTAGCCTCAAGATTTAGTGTACACAATTACGGATCCTCAGCTTACATTTTCGATCAAGCACCAGGAAATAACCCTGATCTTGATTTACAAGCTGGGCAAACATACGCTTTTGACTTACAAAAACTAAACGGTGTTCATCCATTTGTAATTCGCACAACAAACGCAACTGCTAATGTTGGTGATTATACAACTTATGTAAATGTGGGAATGACTCATGTTCAAACTGCATCAAATGGGTCACTTATAATTTCAAAATCTGGTGATGCTCAACAAAAAAACAAAGGTATATTATACTGGAAAGTCCCAGCAAATACGGCTGGTGATGGTAAAACATATTTTTATCAATGCACCTCTCATGCTAGTAATATGGTAGGCAGAATATACATTGGTAATAGATCAAGAATAATCGAGGCAAAAGCTAATTCAATAACAGATGAAGCATTATCACTTGCAATTGCTTTAAGCTAAATAAGGGTAATAAATAAGGAAAAAATGAAAAATGGCAAATACTTTTAAAAATTATCCAGCATCAAACGTATCGTCAAATACGGTTGTCTACACTACGCCGGCGGCCACCCAAGCTACCCTTATTGGTATGACAATTGCAAACAAAACGGCGAGTTCAGTTCTTGCTAATGTTCATCTGAACATTTCAGGAGTTCAATATCATATGATTCAAGATGCGACAATACCAACAGGAGGTGCTTTAGTTCCCATAGGAAATGACCAAAAGGTTGTAATGGAAGCTACTGATACATTATCTGTGCATTGTTCTGGTAATTGTGATGTAATTTTATCAGCTTTGGAGATAACATAATATGGGTTCATACATTGGTCGCTCACCTGATAACGAATTATTCCAGAAAAGTGTAGTTAGATATGATGGTGATGGATCTACAAAAGATTTTGGATTAGGTTTAGCAGTTAATGATGGTTTCGATTTAGATGTATGGGTTGCTAACGTACATCAAACATTTGGTGCAAATCAAGCATATGTTGTAACACCAGCAAACAGCACAATTAATTTTATAGAGGCGCCACCAGCTGGACAAACAAACATAGTTATTGTAAACAGAGAAAAACAAAGATTTGCAACAATAGCTCCTGATGATTTTTCAGTTACCACAAATAAAGTTGACACAGGTGCAATCACAGATGATAAGATGTCAACAACAGGTGTAACAGCTGCCAAATATGGTAATTTTGCAGGCGCTAATTTAGTTGTTGGAACAATTGAAGTGAATAATAAAGGTCGAGTCAGTAATGTAGCAAATTTAAATGTAAAAGATTTAGATTTTTCAGGTATACCTACAGGAGGTGGTTCAGTAGTTGCTGGTCGATTATATAAAGAATCTAATAATTTAATTTTTATTAAAACATAGGAGAAGTAAAGATGTCACATTTTGCAGAGGTGAATCCAGATACAAACACAGTCATTCGTGTTATAGTAGCTGAACAAGATTTTATAAATTCTGGTTCTGTTGGTCCTGCTAATAGATGGATTCAAACATCATATAATACATTACAAAACGTGCATTACGCCGAAGCAGCTAATGGTGAATATGTACCAGATGGTGGTACACCATTAAGGGGTAATTATGCCGGCATAGGTTATGAATATCATGCTGATGTGAACGGCACAGGCAAAGATGCTTTTGTGGCACCAAGATCAAATAATCAATGGGACAGTTGGAAAATTAGTAACACTAAATTTCAATGGGAATCACCATATGAAATGCCTACTGATGCTAACGTAGCAAATTCAGAATCTTACCAGTGGGATGAAAATGCTTATCAAGCAAATAATCAAACTGGCTGGATTAAGGTATACGGATAAAGGATAAAAATTGGCTTACATAGGTAACGAACCAAGAACTGCAAACTTTGTTGTTGACTCTTTTGATGGTGATGGGTCAGAGGATGATTTTGTTTTAACGGTAGCGCCAGCGAGTAAATCATCTTTACTTGTATTTGTTTCAGGCGTTAGACAGAATGTAGCCGCCTACTCATTGAGTGGGACAACTTTAACATTTAATGCTGGATTTATACCAACATCTGGAACAAAAAATATTGAAGTAGTGCATATTGCTCAGGGTTCCGAAAGTTCAATTGTTGAAGTTGCAGATGGCACGATAACAGCTGCTAAATTAGCTACAGGTGCTGTTACTGATGCAGCTATTCTTGCAAATACAGTTTCTAGAAATAAAATAGCAAATACAGGTGTTACGGCAGGAAGTTATGGGTCAGCAAGTCAAATACCCACCCTTAAAGTAGATGCTTCAGGTCAATTAACTTTGGCTTCAAACGTAACAGTAGATATACCGGAGGCAGGAATTAATGGATTATTTTTCACAGGGACAAATTAGGAAATAAAAAATGGCAACCAATTATAAAGTATTAGGACAATTAAGACCAGGTGCAAATACTCTTGCAGACTTATACACGGTACCAAGTTCAACTGAGTGTGTGGTATCTACAATAGCAGTTTGTAATCAAACGGCTGATAATGCCTCATATTCAATAGCAATAGCGCCAGATGGTGCAACAGCTAATGATGCACATTTCATTATAAGAGGTGGCGCTGTGCCACAAGCTGATTCAATAGGAGTTACTTTGGGTATAGCCATGAATGCCGCTGATAAAATAAGAGTCAACACTTCAACTTTAGGTGTATCATTTAGTGCATTTGGTTCTGAAATTTCTTAATAGTCCAATATTATGGCCGTATTCTCAATTTCAACTAAAAGAGTAGGCAGACCTGAAGGTTATCAATACCCAATAGGTTTACCCACAATCGAGTCATCTATTAATGTGGCTACAAGCACTAGTGGTGGCACACAAACGGTTGATGGTACAAACGCCGTTCATACGATCACTTCTACAGCAAATTTTGTCACAAGCCCAGCTGCTGCTTTTAATATAGAGTATCTCGTTGTTGCTGGTGGTGGAGGGGGTGGCTGTTTTACTGGCGGAGGCGGTGGCGCCGGAGGTTTAAGATTTGGGTCAGGTTTAGCCGTAACGGCAGGTAATACATATGTTGTCACAGTAGGTGCTGGAGGCGCAGCTAAAAGTGAAGCCGCCGGTGGTACTCAAGGTAATGATGGTGTTGATTCAAATATCGCACAAGGAATTGCAACTACTTTAGCTACTGGTGGTGGAGGCGGTGGTACATTACAACCAAGTAGCCCATCACCAAACGCACATGGTAGATCGGGTGGCTCTGGAGGCGGAGGTGCTCACGCAGGTAATCCTGGAGGAGCTGGAAATACTCCGCCTGTAAGTCCATCACAAGGTAATAATGGTGGTGCAGGGAGTGCTCCACATGGTTCTGGTGGCGGAGGCGGAGGTCATAATGCAGCTGGCGCTGCCGGTACCACTAGCGGAGGAGCTGGCGGAGCTGGCTCATCTTTTTCAATCTCTGGGTCATCAGTTGCTTACGCAGGTGGCGGAGGTGGAGGTAGTGACTCTGCTGGCGGTGGTCCTGCAGCTGGAGGATCTGGAGGTACCGGTGGTGGAGGAGCAGGTAGTAAAGATGCAGCTACAGCTACAAGTGCAACGGTGAATCGTGGTGGTGGAGGCGGAGGATCAGGAGATGCAGGTGCTCAATCTGGCGCTGGCGGTTCAGGTGTCGTAATTATAAGGTATGTTATGGCTCAAGCTTCACAAGAGTATGATATTCTTGGAGCACCAGGAGGGCCAGTTTAATGCCAGGATTTTTTAATTTTCGACCTGAAGGTTATCAGTATACGATAGGATTAGATACTTTCACACAAACAACAACAGTTAATGTGGCTACAGGCACAACTGGTGGTACACAAACAGTTGATGGTACAAATGCTGTTCATACATTTACTTCTTCAGGTACATTTGATCCTACTCATGGTATAGATGTAGAGTGGTTAGTTGTCGCT
>NHHO02000033.1 GCA_002171035.2 Candidatus Pelagibacter sp. TMED165 | reverse complement strand
AAAAGAAAAAAATGACCGTTAAAGAATCCCATGACATTTTAGTCGCTCAAGAATCAGATAAAATGATCGAAGAAGATAAGATTATTAAAGAGGCAAAGAAAACAACAGAAGAAAATGGAATAGTTTTTTTAGATGAAATTGATAAAGTTTCTGCAAGAAGTGATAGAGTTGGGGGTGACGTTTCTAGAGAAGGCGTTCAAAGAGACTTGTTACCTTTGATAGAAGGAACGACTGTAAGTACAAAACATGGCCCAATAAAAACGGATCATATTCTTTTCATTGCATCTGGTGCATTTCAATTGGCTAAGCCATCAGATCTTTTACCAGAGTTACAAGGTAGATTGCCTATAAGGGTTGAATTGAATGCTCTAAAAGAGGAGGATTTTAAAAGAATACTTAAAGAACCTGATAACAGTCTAATCAAACAGTATAAAGAATTGTTAAAAACAGAAAATGTTAACCTAGTTTTTACAGATGATGGAATAGATACTCTTGCGAAGATATCAGCGGAGGTAAATTCTTCAGTAGAAAATATAGGTGCTAGAAGATTACATACAATTATAGAGAAAGTATTAGATAACATCAGTTTTAATGCTACAGATCTTGCAGGAGAAACTATTTCTATCGATAAGAAATATGTAAACGAAAATTTAGGAAACTTAGTAAAAGACACAGATCTATCAAAATTTATCTTATAATTATTTTAATTTTATAATTATAGCACCGTCACCACCTTCAAATTTTTTCGCAGTGACAATAGAGGCGACGTAACTAGATACTTCTGGATTAGATTTTATATACTCAGGTACGGAAAATCTTAATTTACTTAAATCATTCGACGCATAAACATCTTGGGAAGAATTAGAATGAATTCCTTTTCCTGTTATTAATAAAATTTCTTTAAAATTCTCTTTTTTACAAAATAAAATTAACTCTTTAACTTTTTCATTTGCATCAATTAAAGTGTACCCATGTAAATCAAATTTAAATCGATTGCGGTTTTCTTTTGTTCTACTTTTTACCAAATCTTTATCAACAATATCTCTAGGATTTTTTATATAATCTTTCCAAACATCTAGATCTTTTTGAGAAATCTTTTTTTTTTCGGTCACTTACTAATAATTTCAGACAAATACCAATTTGGTCCTTGTTTCAAAATATTTTTTGAAAATTTCCAGTAGTCCGTAACTAGTTTAATTTTATTTGGATTGCCTTCGATTATCTTTCCATCTTTATCTTTTTTAACTGAGATTACCTCTGAAACAAATTTAACTGATGCAAAAAGTTCATTTTTAATCTTTTCATACTTTTCAACATTTGATTCTTTCATCCCTATAAAAGTAAACTCCGATTTGATATTTTCTTTTATACGAGCTTGAATAGCTTGATCAAAGTTATCGGCCATATCGCTTGTTAGTAAAGTTTTTAGTTTTTTGATATCGCCATTTGCAAATGAGGTAAGAATTGTTTCATATGCAATCTCAGCACCTTTTAAAAATTCTTTTTTTTGTTGTCCTTCTAAAATTTCATGATTTGGCTTAAGATCTTTATGCTCATTTTTTGGTACATTGAATTTTTTTTCTGAAAAAGTAGGATAAACTTTAGACTCATGTCCAGTTCTTCTTCCTAAAATGTTCCTTAATCGCAAAATGATAAATCCTGCGATCATACCCAGTAAAATGATGTCAATATAACCAAAATTGTTACTCATAATTTGATAAATATACATTAATAATATATTTTTGTATCAGACAAATGAACTCATTTTTTTTAATTTTTTTAGCAATTCCAGCGTTAGAAATTTTCTTGATGATTAAAATAGGCGGAAAAATTGGTGCTTTAAGTACAATATCCCTAGTATTTTTTACTGCAGTGATTGGCGTATACTTTGCAAAAATAGAGGGCATCAAAACAATAAGATCAGGATTTTTAAATTTATACCAAAATAAAACACCCATTTATGAAATAATTTCAGGGGCCTCTATAGCAATAGCAGCAATACTTTTAATCATACCAGGATTTTTCACTGATACAGTTGGTTTTCTTTTGCTCATCCCAATATCACGAAAATTTTTAATAAACATATTGGTAAGAAAAAATATAAAAGTTAATAATAAAGAGTCGAAAACGCTAGATGGTGAAATAGTAGAAGATAAAAAAGATGAGCTTTAAAATAGTTGGAAAATATATAAAAAAAATTGATTTTAATATTCCAAATCACAAAACCTTTTTTTTATTAACTAAGGATATATCAAGTTATAAAGTCAACATAGATATTAAGAGCGAGCAAATTAAAGAAAAAATCCTTGAAGTACAAACAACATTAAGTCTTTTATCGAATGATAACAAAGAGGATAAAATTGAAACAAAACTAGTTTATTCCTCAATTGTAGAATTAGAAAAACAAATAGATAATAAAAAAGAAATTGAAAAAATAATTCTTATAGATGTTCCAACAAAAATTTACCCTGAATTAAGAAAAATATTTATACTAATTTTTGAAAGTTCTGGATTCAAAGATATTAAAATTAATAAAGATATAGATTTTCAAAAGTTATACGACTCAAGGAAAATTCAATAAAAATTCTTTTTAAGATCTGATTTTAAAAACATTTGATGTTTTTCCATCTCTTTATCTGTAATTTTCAAAATCGCTTTGTTATAATCTTTTTTATTGGGATCTGAAGCCTCGTATTTTTTGGCGAAAGAATTCAGATTAAATTGAGGTTCTTTAGCTTCTAAAAGATTGATGTATACCTCCCTTAATAGGTCACAATCTAACAATGCATTATGTTTAGTTCTTTTAGATAGATCTATATTAAATCTTTTACATAGTGCATCTAATGAATTCGAAGATCCTGGATATTTATTTCTTGCTATTTCTAGTGAGTCGATTACTTCTGTTTTATCAATTATCTTTTTTTTAATTAAACCTAACTCACCATTTAAAAAACTTAAATCAAATTCTTTATTATGAATTATAATTTTTTTTCCATCAACAAAATTCAAAAAATCATCGGCTACTTGATCAAAAGTTTCTTTGTTACTTAAAAATTCTTTTGTAAAACCGTGAATCTTAAAAGCTTCCTCTGGTACATCCCGTTTAGGATTAATATACTTATGGAATATTCTCTTTGTAGGAATTAAATCTTGGGTTTCAATACATGCAATCTCAACAATTTTGTGACCGCTATTAAAAGAAAGACCAGTTGTTTCGGTATCTAAAAATATTTCATTCATAAATTTTAATTATATTAAAAAGTTTTTTTTTTAAAAGGTTAATAGAATGATTATTAACAACAACATAATCACAATATTTAATTTTTTTGTTCTCTTTAAACTGTTGTTTATCAAGCACCTTGAACAAATGCTTTTTTCCGCCCTTAGAAATATATCTTTTGATTCTAAGATCTTTTCTGGATTTTATAAAAATCACTACATCAAAATATTTATTAAGCTTATTTTCAACAAGTAATGGGATTTCAAAAAAGAGAAGGTTTTTGCTTTTATTTTTTAATATAAATTTTAACATTTCTTTTCTAACCATCGGATGAATAATTTTTTCTAATTTTTTCAAAGTTTTTTTTTGCTCTATAATCTTTTTAATAATCTCTTTTTTAAAGTTTTTTTTTGATTTGAGATTTAATTTCTTAAAAACATTTTTCTTAAAATCTCCCTTTTTATAAAGATTTTTTACTACCTTATCGGCGCTATATAAAGGGCCTCTACTTGAGGATAAAATTTTACTAGCAGTTGTTTTACCTGATGCTAGAGATCCTGTAATAGCAATTTTTATCATTTTAATTTTAATTGTAATAGTTCATAAAGCTGATCATCTATTTCAGGATTAATCTTATTCCATAAGTAAAACGATTTTTGTCCCTGATAAATAAACATGTCTAGGCCATTAAAAGTTTTAATCCCTCTATCTTTTAAAGATTTTAAGGTCTTTGTTTCAAAAGGATTATAAATAGTGTCAATATAAGTTAGGTTACTTTTAACATTTTTAAAATCAATTTCAAATTCTTTTGCTCCTTTCAAACCAAGACTTGTAGCATTAATAATTATATCAAAATTCTTTACTTCGCTTTCTAAAGATTTCCATTCTAAAATATTTAAAAAACTAAAGTTTTTTTTCAAAAATATGGATTTTTCATGTGTTCGATTAATTATAGATATTTTTTTGATTTTAGATTTTTGTAAAGAGAAAATCACTGAAGGGGCGACTCCTCCTGCGCCTATTATCAAAACATTTTTCTTTTCTGCATTTACTAGGCCTTTTAGATAACCAGCTTGCAAGCCATAGACGTCGGTATTATCACCAATTAAAGTATTTGTTTCATCTAGGAAAACAGTGTTAACTGAATGAGTTGACTTTGCATCATTAATTAATCTATCTAATAATGGAATAATTTTTTGTTTGTAAGGCAAGGTTACATTTACACCAGATAATTTTTTATTTCTTATCTCTTCAGCAATTCTAGTTAGGCCAGTTTCTTCAATATCTATTAAAGAATATTCTGCATCGATATTATATTTTTTAAACCAATAATTATGAAGAATAGGAGATAAAGAATGTGAAACTGGTTTTCCAATAATTGCAAAAAATTTTTTCATTAATCTTTAATTCTTTTAATATAGTTCATAATTTGTTTTACTGGTAAGCCCATTATAGAATCACTATCACCTTTAATATACTCAAAAAGACTTAATCCATCAGCTTCTATTTGATACACACCATAATTTAATAAAGTTTCAGTTTTTATCTTTTTTAAATATGCAATTAACTCATCTTCTCTTAAGTTTTTCATTTTTAGTTCAGATTTATCTGAATGGTTCCAAATCATCGACCCATTTTTTGAGATACAGACAGAGCTTATTAGAAAGTGTATTGAATTATTTAATTCTTTTAAAATTTCCAACGCTTCGTTACGCGACTTAGGTTTATTTATTAGTTTACCATTTAATGAAATTACACTGTCAGCTCCTAGGACTAACTGATCAGGATAATTATTGCTTACTTTAACAGATTTTATTTCAGCTAAATTTTTAGATATTAGTAAAGGGCTAGCATTCTCGAGCAATAAAGCATTTTTTACTTCTTCTTCATCTACATTAGAAACTACAACTTTTGACTCAATTTTATATTTATCTAATATTTTTTTTCTTACACCGCTTTTAGATGCTAAAATTATTTTCATTTATTTTTGTTTATTTCAAATATTTTTAGGATTGAAGCAGCGGTTTCTTCTACTGACTTTCTGGTAACATCAATAATTGGCCACTTATATTTATTGAACAGCTTTTTAGACTTCGCAACTTCTTCTTTGATAGAATTTAAATCTGTATACTCTTTAATGTTGTTCTCTCTCATGATAGCCACTCTATTTCTTCTAATATCTGCAAGTCTGTCTGCATCTGCAACCAATCCAATTACACAGATTTTATTCCCTTGAGATTTTAAACTTTCTGGTACTTTTTGATCTAAGACTAGAGGAATGTTTATGGTCTTATAACCTCTATTAGCTAAATAAATAGAAGTAGGAGTTTTACTTGTTCTGCTTACTCCTAAAAGAACAATATCGGCTTTACCAATCTCGTCTAGCTTCTTACCATCATCATGTGACATCGTAAATTGTATTGCTTCAATTCTTCTATAATATTCATCATCTAACACGTGTTGAGCACTTGGTTTATGAATGGCTTTTTGATTTAATAATTTTGAAAAATTTAGAATTAAATTTCCTAATATTCCAAAACAAGGAACGTTGTTTTTTTCACTAGCGTTAGAAATATATTTAGCTAATTTAGTTTCAACTATTGTATATAAGATTATGGAGTTTAGCATTCCAGAGGATTCCTTAATAATTTTATCGATTTGTTGTTCGGTTCTTACAAAGGCGAATTCTTTTTTATTGTAGTCAAAATTAGCAAATTGTGATTTTAGTGATAAAAAAATTCTATCTAGGGTTTCACCGGTCGAGTCAGACACAAGATATACATTGTATTTTTCGTTCATATGTCTGTTAATAGATATTTAGTAAACTGTAGTTTTTCATTTTTATTTCTATTTTTAAAAAAAAATTAACAATAATTAACATTTTTTTAACATTTTGTTAGATGTTGATATTATAATTGCACAGTTGTTTATATTTTATACAAAACCTCATATTTTTTGATATAAATATCGTTATTTATTCAAATAGCATTGTATAAAAAATGTACAATTAGTTATATTGATAATTAACAGGACCTACTAGACAATCTATATTTATAAACCTTAATTATATATATTATGAGCAATCTTAAGAAAAAACTAATTAGTAAAAATGATTCTTGTAAATCTATCTGGTTTATGCGACAAGCGGGTCGATACTTACCAGAATTTAGAGAAATCAGACAAAAAAATAAAAATTTTATTGAGTTATGTCTTAATAGTGAATTAAGTTCAAAAATTACACTACAACCTATTAAAAGATTTGACTTGGACTCCGCAATTATTTTCTCTGATATTTTAATGACACCTTATGCTTTAGGCCAAGAAGTAAAATTTATAAAAAATGAGGGACCTAAAATTAGTGAATTTAATATTGAGTCTTTTTTAGACAAGAATGAAAAGGATTTTACTCAAAGATTAGATCCAGTTTATAAAGCGATTGAAATAACTAGAAATAATTTAGAAAAAAATAAATCTCTAATAGCTTTTATAGGTGCTCCCTGGACATTATTAGTTTACATGTTGAATATGAAAAATAGTAAGTCCGTTATAGATATAAGTAGACTCGAAAAAGAAAAAGATAAAATAAAAATAATTATTAAAAACTTGATTAGTTTTTTATGTATTCACATTAGAAATCAAATAGATGCGGGAGCAGATGTAATACAGATATTTGATTCTTGGGCCGGCTTAATACCTAAGGAAAAAATTAAAGACTACTGTTATTACCCTAATGCAAAAATAATAGAATTCTGTAAGAAAGAAAAAATTCCTAACATTTGCTTTCCCAAAGGAATAAACGAAAAATATGAGGAATTTAATGAAATAGTAAAACCTGATGGAATCAATATAGACTATGAAATAGATCCTGCGTGGGCAAAAAAAAAGCTCAAAAATGTTGTTATACAAGGAGGCTTAGACCCAAAAATATTATTAAAATCAGATAAAGAAATCTTCCAAGAAGCAACAAAATACATTCAAACATTTAAAGCCTCTCCGTACATTTTTAACTTAGGTCACGGTTTACTTCCCGAAACAGATCCTGATAGAGTAAAAAAACTAATTGAATTTTATAGGAATAATTAATGGATAAAAATCATCCAGAGGTAAAATTTGGTAAAACAGGGGTGCTATTAATAAATTTAGGCACACCAGATTCTACAAACTGGTGGGACATTAGAAAATATTTAAAAGAATTTCTCTCAGATAAAAGAGTAATAGAAGTTAATCCATTCATATGGCAAATAATTTTAAATTTATTCATTTTGACTTTTAGACCATCTAAAACAGCGCATGCTTATAAAAAGATATGGAGAAAAGAAACCAATGAGTCCCCCTTATTATTTTTTACCAGAAGCCAGTCGAACAAGCTTAATGAAAAAATAGGCAATAAAAAAACAATTATTGATTTTGCAATGAGATATGGGAACCCTAGCATTAAATCTAGGTTAAATTTACTTAAAGATGAAGGATGTGAGAACATAGTCATACTTCCTCTTTACCCTCAATACGCATCTGCCACAACGGCTACGGTTTGTGACGAAGTTTACAGATCTTTAATGAAAATGAGATGGCAACCAAGTCTACAAATTATTCCTCATTATGAAAGTGAGCCGTTGTATATTGAAGCCCTAATAACTAGCATTAAAAAAAAGATTGAAGAAATAGATTGGAAACCGGACTTAATAATTTCTTCATATCATGGAATCCCAAAATCTTATTTTGATAAAGGAGATCCTTATCATTGTTATTGTCAAAAAACGACTAGATTAATGAAAGAAAAGTTTAAAGAAATAGATATTCAAACTACATTTCAATCAAGATTTGGACCACAAGAGTGGCTTACACCTTACACGGATAAAACCCTAGAGGGCCTACCTGGCAAAGGAATAAAGAATCTACTAGTTATATGCCCTGGTTTTGCTTCTGATTGTGTTGAAACCTTAGAGGAAATAAATATTCAAGGCAAAGAAAGTTTTTTAGAAAAAGGAGGAAAAAATTTTGATTTAATTCCTTGTTTAAATGACAGCTCCAATCACATAGAATTGTTTGAAAAATTGGTAAAAAAATATTTATAGAATGAATCTTTACTTATTATTTAAATCTCTTCATTTAATTGCTGTTATATCTTGGATGGCGGGCCTTTTATACTTACCTAGGATATTTGTTTATCATTCAGAATCAGATAATGACTCACAGAAAAAAATTTTTAAGGTAATGGAAAAGAAACTTTATAATTACATCATGATGCCAGCAATGTTACTTTCATGGTTATTTGGAGTTTTATTAATTCACAGTCTTGGTTTATCAGTTTTTAATGAGCTGTGGATGCAGATAAAGGTTATTGCTGTAGTAATCTTAACTTATTATCATTTTACTTTAGGCAAATATCTTAACATTTTTGCTTTAGATAATAATCAAAAAACCTCCAAATTCTTTAGAATTTACAACGAAATCCCTACAATTATACTAATAGTGGTAATATTTGTGGTTATATTTAAACCATTATAATTAGGGGTTGAATTTTTTAAAAAAAACCCTATATTTTTATCACATTCCTCAATCAACAATAATCTCATGAACCTACAAGAATTAAAGCAAAAAAATCCTGCAGAGCTAATTAGCGAAGCCGAAAAACTTGGAATAGAAAATCCTAGCACACTAAGAAAACAAGAAATATTATTTGCCATATTAAAGAAACTAGCTGAAAAAAATGAGCAAATAACTGCCACAGGAGTTCTAGAAGTTTTGCAAGATGGTTTTGGATTTCTAAGAGCAATAGAGTCGAATTATTTGCCAGGTCCTGATGATATCTACGTAAGTCCTAGCCAAATAAGAAGATTTGGTTTACGAACTGGTGATTCAGTTGAAGGTGAAATTAGAGGACCAAAGGATGCAGAAAGATATTTCGCATTGTTAAAAGTCAATAAAATAAATTTTGATGATCCGGAAAAAGGAAAAAATAAAATTGCTTTTGACAACTTGACACCTCTTTATCCGAACGAAAGGATAAAGTTAGAAGTTGAGGTTAATAAAGTAGAAAAAAAACCTGATAATACCGCTCGACTTATTGATTTGGTTAGCCCGATTGGTAAAGGACAGAGATCGTTGATTGTATCACCACCACGAGCAGGCAAAACAATCATACTTCAGAATATAGCTCAATCTATAACTGCAAATCATCCAGAATGTTATTTAATGGTTCTTCTTATCGATGAAAGACCAGAAGAAGTAACTGATATGCAGCGTTCAGTAAAAGGCGAGGTAGTTGCTTCTACTTTCGATGAACCTGCTTCTAGACACGTTGCTGTAGCAGAAATGGTAATTGAAAAAGCTAAAAGACTTGTAGAACATAAAAAAGATGTAGTTATACTTCTTGATTCCATTACTAGATTGGGACGAGCTTATAATGCTGTTATACCAAGCTCGGGTAAAGTTTTAACTGGAGGTGTAGACGCAAATGCCCTTCAAAGGCCAAAGAGATTTTTTGGTGCGGCAAGAAATGTTGAAGAGGGCGGTTCATTAACAATCATATCTACCGCTTTAATTGATACTGGCAGTAGGATGGACGAGGTAATATTTGAAGAGTTTAAAGGAACAGGAAATTCTGAATTAATTTTAGATAGAAAGGTTGCTGATAAAAGAATTTCCCCAGCTTTAGATATTACAAGATCTGGAACAAGAAGAGAAGAGTTGCTTTTCGAAAAAGATGATTTAACCAAAATGAATGTGCTTAGAAGAATTATTAGTCCCATGGGCACTATGGACGGCATAGAATTTTTAATTTCTAAACTTAAAAATACGAAGAACAATGCTGATTTTTTTGACTCAATGAATAAATCAGCAAATTAATCTTTTTTTACTGAATAGTTCGACTATCGAAACGTGCTTCATGTAAATAAAATTTCATTATATCATCTAGAGACTTTGCCTTTTCTTTTAAAGATATTGATTCAAGTAATTTTTGTTTTTCCTCGTTTGTTATTGGAGCTATCATAGAAAGAGTATTAATTCTTTGAGCAATATCTAACTTCTTAAACTCCCTCCAATTTAACAACAGTCCATTTTTCTTAAAGAAAATTTCTGCTCTTTCTATTAAAGTGTCCATACTAATTTCTTCTTTTTGAGTTTCTAGATCTGAGCTAAATTTTTTATAATCTACTTTAAATTCTCGATATAACTTAGAGTTCTTTTTTTCTTCTAAAATTTCGAATCTAGTAATACCAGTTAAATTTATTAATATTCTCCCATCTTGACCTTTTTTAAATTCACTAATCTTTCCTAAGCAACCCACTTTATATAAATCTTTACCGCCTTTTTTTTCTTGTATCATGCCCATTAATTTATCTTTATTAATTATATCGTTAACTAAATCTAGGTATCTTTGTTCGAATATATTTAATGGTAAATTTGTTTTGGGAAAATAAATTACACCGCTTAAAGGAAATACTGGTATTTGATCCGGAAATTGTTTCATAAGTTGAGACTATATTAGAAATTTTTAATTTACGAAAGCGACATTTTATTTAAGGTTGACCTAACAGAAAGCATTATACTATACTAATAGAAATATGCGGGCATAGCTCAGTGGTAGAGCGTCTCGTTGCCAACGAGAAGGTCGAGGGTTCAAGTCCCTTTGCCCGCTCCANAGATAAAATTATGACTGATCTTGCTAATAAAAAATGTATTCCTTGCGAAGGTGATATCCCAGCTTTCGATATAGGTGAAATTCACAAATACCTTAAAAAAATCAATGATTGGNAAGTCATTCAGAATAAAGAAAAAAATTACTACATAGAAAAACAATTTAAATTTAAAGACTACATATCAAGCGAGAATTTTGTTCTAGAAGTTGGAAAAATTGCTGAGCAGGAAGGTCATCATCCCGATATCGCATTTGGATGGGGTTATGCGAAAATCAAAATTTCAACTCATGCAATTAAAGGTTTGGCAGAAAGCGATTTTATTTTAGCAGCAAAAATTGATAAAATTTAGCTAGTGATTGAAATGCCTAGTACCAGTAAAAATCATTTTTATTTTAGCATTATTCGCTGCTTCAATTANNTCTTTATCTCTTATTGATCCTCCGGGTTGGACAATAGTTTTTACTCCACAATTTATTAAGGTCTTTATACCGTCTGCAAAAGGAAAAAAAGCGTCGGATGCAGCTACAGAATTTAATAGTTTTGATGGTTGAAATTTTTTTGCTTTTTGAGCAGCTATTTTACAACTATCTANTCTGTTTTGTTGTCCAGCGCCTATGCCAATAGTAGATTGATCTTTCGTTATCACAATGGCATTTGATTTAACAAATTTACAAATTCTAAAGGCAAACTCTATTTCTCTGATCTCTTTCAGGGTAGGTTTGATTTTTGTTACGAACTTTAATTTTCTCTTATTAAAAACAATCGAGTCATTTTCCTGTAGCAAAAATGAATTATCAAATAATTTAATTTTTGTTTTATAATCTTCATTCATTTTTGANATATCGATTATTCTCATATTTTTCTTTTTTTTCATTAATTTCAAGGCACTTTTATCAAATCCATTTGCCATAATTACTTCAAAAAAAGTTTTATNTATCTCTAAGGCGACTTTAAGATTTATNTTAAAATTACAGGCCACTATACCTCCAAATGCACTTATAGGATCACTTGCTTGAGAATTTTTAAAAGATAACAAAGTTGACTTATTTGAGGCTACACCACACGGATTTGCATGTTTTACAATGACAGTAGTTGGAATTTTCTTTTCAGAAAATAGAATATCAAGAGCTGCAAAAATATCATTATAGTTGTTATAGCTTAGTTCTTTTCCATTTATTTTATTTAGATCTAGGTTATCCTTTTTTAAATCGTTTATATAAATCGCACTTTCTTGATGNGGATTCTCTCCATATCTTAGTTTCTCTAACTTTTTNCCAAAAATAGTTTTTTTCTCGGGAAATTTTATTCCAAGTTTAGTNTTGAACCATTCNGTAACAATAGAGTCATAATACGAAGTAAGCCCAAATGCNTTACTAGCCATTTTTTCTCGAAAATTAATATCAGTTTTTCCTNTATTNTTTTTAAGCTNTTTAATTANTCTCAAATAGTCATTCTTNCCAGTTATCACAACAACATCTTTAAAATTTTTTGCTGCNGCTCGAACTAACGTAGGACCTCCAATATCTATATTTTCNATTATTTTTCTTTGATCTTTATTATNCTTNAATGTTTCTTGNAAAGGATAGAAATTTACAATTATTAGATCTATTGGCTTNAAATTTCTTTTTTTCATTTGANTTAAGTGNTGNCTTTTTGATCTATTAAAAAGTATTCCAGAATGTATTTTAGGATGTAATGTCTTAACTCTTCCATCTAACATTTCATTAAATCCAGTAAAATCAGATATTTCTTGACATTTAAATCCTGATTTTTTTATATAATTAAATGTCCCGCCAGANCTAATGATATGAATTTTATACTTTTTTAAAATTCTTAAAACANTGGTAAGTTCAGANTTATCAGAAACTGAAATAAGAGCATTATATATTTTTCTTTTCATTTTTATATATTCTTTTTAATNTCCCATTGAATNGCTTTATTTTTATTAACTANATTACCAGAAANAGTTATACAAGTATTATCTAATATTTTATTTCCTCCNAAAAATATACTTTTTTCTAATAATAAAATTTCTTCACTNACAGTNAAAACTAATGATTTGTTTTTAGATAGNTGAATCAAAACACTCTTTCCACCAATAGTTTTTACAGCGGATATACCTGGATATAAGTGAAATCTAAGGGCATAATTTAANGGCTTTCCNTCCTTGTTTTTTATTATTTCGTCATAGCCGAGNAAGTTANTTGTAGATTTNTCTATTGANANTTGTCTTTTAAATATACATCCGTAATTNTTCTCATATCCATTATGNGAAGCAACCGTCCNAACTTTTGTTTTATCCTCTTCAAAATTAAAATCAAAAACTTTAAAAGTNTTTTTTATAGAATTTCCAAAGANNTTATTTATTAATTTGTTTCTNTCAAANTTTGTTATTGAAGTATCATTNAGAGTNAATGTAGANTGAGCAGAAGTAANTCGACTTAGCAATTCTGCTTTAGAGGATATATTACANCCAAAACCACAATTTGTAATAATTTTTACACCGTCTAAATAATACTCAAATGACAAAGGACCTGATTGATAACTTTTAGAAAAGTCTTTTTTAGGGGGGTTACCAACATCAAAGAATATTTGACTATTTCTAAATCTCATCTTTTTTATCCCACCCGTTACTTTTTTGTTATCTTTTGATTTGTTTTCAAGTTCTTTTATAAATTTATTTAAGTGTTCTAGATCTTCTTCGATGGCACCATTAAAAAGAGGCACTTGATCAGTTGGTGTAATTATTTCTTTTATACAGTTGAGACTTTTGTTTATCACTTCTTCTAGAAACTCTGGAATATATTTTTGAGCGTCCTGGATACATTCTTTGCATAAGATTAAATATTTTGTGAAAAAAATAAGATCACTTGGATTTCTAGTGAGAGGGAAACCATCTTGGTCAAAAAATTCTTTTAATAACTTTTCTAAACCATTAATAGCTATTTTATAGTTTTCCTCATATTCCTTGAAGACTAAACCGGTTAAAAGCAGCGCAGTGAGAACTTCAATTCTACTAGAGTAGTCTTTTTCAAACTTTATATTTCTTTTTAGATGATTAGCTTGAATGATTATTTTAGTCAAAAAATTCCTTCGAAACTCAAAATAACCATTATTTAAAATTATATCAGCATTTAAAATCCAACTTATAATTCTTTTACTTAGAACTGAATTCTCCCAAATGTTTCTTTTATATTTTGGATTCTTCATTATCCAAATGCTTATTAGTTTTTGTAATGATTTTCCGTCGTTCTTTCTATCAATTAGGCTAAGCCATAAAAAACTATGTAACTCTTTTTGTTCTCCTGAAGTTTTTTGGTTTTATCCAGAATATGTTTGGATCTATTTCACTTATCCTAAAAGAATATTTTTTATAGTCTTTGATCGCAGATAGTAAAAAAGGATTAGGATGAAAATAAAATTGCTGAGGAGTTTTAGAAATTAAAGTTTGATTATAATAGTTAGTAGTAAAGTATATTTTCTTGAAAAATTTAATAAGACTTATTTGAATAGCTAAAAAGTAAAAGTAAATACTTTTTAAATTAGACATTAATTAATTTGTTCTCAAAATTTCTATATTCTTTTTTAAGTCACCTTTGTTTTCTTTAAATATTGTAGATCCAGATACAAGTACATTTACCCCTGCTTCTTTTGCTTTAGAGCAATTGTCGAAATTTATTCCTCCGTCCATTTCAATCTCAACTTTTAAATTTTTTTTATCTATAATTTCTTTAATTCTTTTTGTTTTGTCTAGAACTTCAGGCATGAATTTTTGACCTCCAAATCCCGGTTCGACACTCATTATTAATATTAGATCGACTTGATCAATATATTTTTCTATTAAATCTATTTTTGATTTTGGCTTAAGAGAAATTCCAACTTTTTTACCTTCATTTTTAATTAGATTAATCGTATTTGTAACATTTGTAGTAGCCTCTGGATGAAATGTTATTATGTCCGCACCAGCATTTGAAAAATCTTTAATAAAATTATCAACTGGGGAAATCATTAAGTGAACATCAAATATTTTCTTAGTGAGGGGTCTAAGTTCTTTTATCACTTCAGGACCAATGGTTAAATTAGGGACAAAATGACCATCCATTACATCTATATGTATGTAGTCAGCTCCTGCTTTCTCAAGTGATATAACTTCTTCACCAAGTTTACTAAAATTTGCTGAAAGTATTGATGGTGATATTTTTATCAAGGTAGTCATTATTTACTTATATTTTAATCAACAAATTTGTCAAAAAAATAAATTGTTAATTAAAAAGTTGATACAGTTGTTTTGAAAAATCACTTTCCAACGGGAAAGCTAACATTCCCCACACATCGTATCCAAGAAGATATGGCATAGCATAAAATCTAAATAAATAAAAAAACCACGCCACGTAAAGCGCAATAAAACCTCCAAATAAAAAGCTTGGAGTTATCGGTTTAAATAATTTAATAATTGGATTTGTATATTTAACAAATACTCGCATAAAAAAAAAAGTAGAGTCTTCTCTTTGGAAGATATTCATCGCCGCTCTACCAATTAAAGTCCACATTATCATACCGAGAATGTAATCTAAGAAAATAGCCCAAGTAGGTATCATTATTAAACAATATCATTATTTAGGCAAAAAAAAAGGGGCGAAAAAATCGCCCCTTTAGTTTTTTAAATTTATAACTAGTGTTGTCTACCTAAGACAGCTTTACCTGTAGGTATTCTAGTATCGTCTACCATTTTTTGAGTAGCGGCGTCTGGTTCTTTAGTCATTAAACTTACAACAACCATTACAACTAAACAAACTGGAGCACCGATTAAGCCAAATCTTAAGTGGTCGATACCTAAGAAAGGAGTGTTCACACCACCAAAAATTGGCACTGAGAACTTCGGATATACCCATAACAAGTAGAACAATCCTGAAAGTATTCCAGTCATAATTCCAGCTATGGCACCAGCTCTAGTAGCTCTCTTCCACCATACACCAAGTACAAGTGGGAAGAATAAACCTGACATCGCAAAGTCGAATGCCCAAGC
>NHHO02000012.1 GCA_002171035.2 Candidatus Pelagibacter sp. TMED165 | reverse complement strand
ATATCGTTCTCATTTGTTGCAACTATTAATTTATCTATAGGTAACCCCATTTTTTTTGCAATGTAGCCTGCATACACGTCTCCAAAATTGCCAGTTGGAACAGAAAAATTTACTTTTGTAGAAAATTTAAAGTAGGCATAAAAATAATAAACTATTTGACAGACTATTCTTGCCCAATTTATTGAATTTACTCCAGACATATTAATTTTTTCTCTAAACTGTTCATCATTAAACATTTTTTTTACAATGCTTTGACAATCATCAAAATTTCCTTTTACTGCAATATTATAAATATTACTTGACTCACAAGTAGTCATTATTTTTCTTTGGATAGCTGAAATCTTTTCGTGTGGATGCAACACAAAAAGATTTATATTTTTTTTTTCTTTTAGTGCAGCAATAGCTGCAGATCCTGTATCGCCAGAGGTTGCAACAACAATATTTATTTTTTTTTTATTTAAGTCTAATTCCTCATACATTAATCCTATTACCTGCAATGCAATGTCTTTGAATGCCAAAGTTGGTCCATGATACAACTCAAGTAAATTGATATTGTCAATTTTTTTAATTTCAACTACTTCTTTAGTATTAAAACTAGAATAAGCTTTATTTAGTATTAATTTAATTTTTTTTTTATCTAAAATCGGTGTACAAAACTTAGATATAATTTCAGTGCCTAAATCTATATAATTAAGTTTGCTTAATTCTGTTAACTCTTGTTCACTAAATTTGTAAATTTCTTTTGGTAAAAAAAGACCTCCATCAGGTGCTAGACCCCTTAAAAAAATATTTCCAAAGTTTAAGTTTAACGATTTATTTCTGGTACTTAAATAATTCATTGTTTTTTTCTAAAATATAAAAAATAAATTAATATTGATAAAGCTAGTGAGTACCACGTTAAAGCGTATTTTAGGTGATTATTAGGCAAATCTAAATTAATTTTTTTAGGCTCCGGGCTAGAAATATCACTTTTTTCTAACAATAAAATATATCTACTAAAATTTTTTCCAATTAATTGCTCTATCTCGTAAATATCAATAAAAAACCATATATTGTTTTGAATATCGTTTTCTGGCTTAAAGATATTCGGTTTAGTAATCTTTTTTAAAACTCCTTGGTAAGAACTTTGATTAGTCTTATTGATTGATGTTTTATCTTTAAGTTCCTTATTTATCCAACCTCTATTAACTAAAATATTTTTTTTATTGTTAGTTTCAAATGGAGTAATAACATCAAAGCCTGGTTGACTTTTTTCATTTAAACTATACAGAAAAATTTGATTTTCAAAGTCAAATTGGCCCTTAAGTATTACTTTTTGATAATTTTTTGTATTGTTTTCTGAGAAAATCACTGGTGTTGAGCTTAATCCAATTTCTATCTCATTCAATAGGTTGGTTTTCCATTCTAACCTAATTATCTGCCAAGTACCAAGAAAACAAAAAATTCCTATGAAGAAAAAAACAAAAATATTAAAAAAGGTTTGTTTCAATTATCTTTTAACTTCCCCAGATATAAATAGCTGCAAATAAGAAAAGCCACACTACATCCACAAAGTGCCAGTACCACGCCGCCGCTTCGAAACCAAAATGGTGATCTGGTTTAAAGTGTCCTTTCATCGATCTATATAAACATACTGCTAAAAAAATTGTTCCAACTATTACATGAAAACCATGGAATCCTGTAGCCATATAAAAAGTTGAGCCATAAATATTTCCGGAAATTGAAAATGTTGCATGATGATATTCATAAGCTTGAAAGCAAGTAAAAATAAAACCTAAGAAAACAGTAGCAATCAAACCATTTATAAGACCTTTTCGATTATTTTCTAACATTTCATGGTGTGCCCAAGTCGCAGTTGTGCCAGATAACAAAAGTATTAAAGTGTTAATTAATGGAATGTCCCAAGGGTCAAAAGTTTTTATATCTGAAGGAGGCCAAATTTTACCAACTGCCTCAGTGGGAAATAAACTTGCATTAAAAAAGGCCCAAAACCAAGCAACGAAAAACATAACTTCAGAGGCTATGAAAAGAGTCATACCATACCGATGACTGATTTGAACTAATTGAGTATGATGACCTTGTTTTTCTGCTTCATCTATTACATCTCGAAACCACATAAAAGAACCATAAATTAACAAAGCTGAACCTATAAGCAAAAGCCATAAAGCTTTTGAATGAAAATAATATACAGCGCCGAACGCCAAAACAAGGCACGCAAGGGAAGTGAATATTGGCCACGGACTTGGATCTACTAAATGAAAGTCATGTTTTTTTTCACTGGATGACATTAAGCTTTATCCTTTTCAAAATATTCTGATGAAAAAAAAGTAAATGATAATGTTACATCAGATATATCTTTAGTTTTATTATCATCAACAACTTTAGGATCCAAGAAAAAAGTCAATAAAAAATCTCTTTTTTGACCGGCCTCCAAAGTTTGCTTCTCAAAACAGAAGCAGCCTATTTTATTTAAATAGATGCCAAAGGTTGATGGTGAAACATTAAATGTCGCCGATCCCGACGTTGAAGATTTGGAATTATTTTCTACAAAAAATTTGACTGTATGAACTTCTCCTGGTTTTAAGTTAATAGTATTTTTTTCTGGATAAAACCTCCAATTTAATTCTCCGTTAGAATTTGTATCAAATCTAAGTTTATAATTTTGATTAATAACAATTTTTGGAATTTCTTTTTGTGATGCATTTTGTGTTGTGCCTCCAAATCCTGTAACTCTACAAAAAAGATCGTAAAGCGGTACAGCAGCAAAAGAAAGTCCCAACATTAAGAAAAATATTGATACAAGTGCTATAGGTGTTAAGGTTTTTTTGTTCATTAAATATCTCTATTGTAAATTCCAATATTGTAAAAAGTAAGAAAGAATAAAATTATAATAAAAGCTATTAATAAAACAGCGGTTAAAACATTTTTTTTCTTTTTATCCATAAAAGTAAATTATAAAGTTATCGAATAAAATTAGTAAAAATAAAAGAAATAGATAAGCGATTGAAAAAATAAATATTTTTTTTGCTATCAAATTAGCTTCCCTTTTTCTAACTTTACATAAAATCACGCATAAATAAATATAATATAATGTTAACAAAATCGCTGGAATAAAAAAAACTAAAGAATAAATTTGCAAGTAATACGGGACTATTAAAGTAGGTAACATCAATAAGGAGTATATTAAGATATTTTTTTTAGTTTTTTCATGGCCGGATGTAATTGGAAGCATCGGTATTTTAGCCTTTTTATAATCGTTTGACTTATACAAACTAAGCGCCCAAAAATGTGACGGTGTCCAAAAAAATATAATTAGAAATAAGATAATTGGTTCAATAGATAGGTTTCCTGTAGCAATTGTCCAGCCAATAACTGGGGGTAGTGCTCCAGCCGCTCCTCCAATTACAATATTTTGTGAAGTTTTTCTTTTTAACCAAACAGTGTAAATAAAAAAGTAAAAACTGATAGTTATCGCTAAAAGACATGCTGATAGAAGATTAGAGAAAAAATATAATAGTAAAATAGAACTAACAGATAAAAAAATGCCAAAAAATAACGCTTGATTATTTGTTACCTTGCCAGATGGGATGGGTCTCAAACAAGTTCTTGACATTAGAGCATCTAAATCTGATTCGTACCACATGTTTAAAGTTCCAGCTGCGCCTGCTCCTAAAGCTACAGCCAATAGAGATAATATAGAATTGTAGAAATCTACTTTAACTGGAGCTGTTAATAGCCCAACCATACAAGTAAATAAAACTAAGGACATAACTCTTGGCTTCATTAGATTAAAGAACGACTCAAAATTATAGACTGAGTTTACTTTTGATGACTTTGTTCTTAATTCTGCTTGTATCAATTTATTTTACCTTTGGTAGTTCTTCAAATGTATGAAATGGAGGCGGTGAAGCTACAGTCCATTCTAGAGTTGTGGCTCCCTCCCCCCAAGGATTTTGAGCTGCAGATCTCTTTTTAATAAAAGAATACAATAAGTTTATTAAAAATACCCCTACGCCAATTATAGAAATATAAGATCCAATTGAGGACACATAATTCCATCCGGCAAAAGCATCTGGATAGTCTGAATACCTTCTAGGCATTCCTGCNAANCCTAAAAAATGTTGNGGNAANAAAATTAAATTNACNCCNATNAANGTTANCCAAAAATGNANCTTNCCNANNAANTCNGAATACTCATANCCNNNCATNTTNCTAAACCAATANTANNANCCTGCNAANATNGCAAAAACTGCTCCTAANGATANNACNTAATGAAAATGAGCNACNACNTAATANGTNTCATGTANNGCTGTATCGACACCAGCGTTAGCTAATACAACTCCTGTCACGCCGCCAAGAGTAAAAAGCACTATGAAACCAATAGACCATAACATAGGAGTTTTAAAACTAATGGATCCTCCCCACATTGTTGCGATCCAAGAAAAAACTTTTATTCCCGTTGGAACCGCAATTATCATTGTGGCTGCAAGAAAATAAGCTTTGGTGTCTGTATCTAATCCAACCGTATACATGTGATGCGCCCAAACTACGAATCCTACAACTCCAATAGCGACCATTGCATATGCNATACCTAAGTATCCAAATATTGGTTTCTTAGAGAAAGTAGAAACTATGTGGCTGATCATTCCAAAACCTGGTAATATTAAGATATATACTTCTGGATGACCAAAAAACCAAAACAAGTGTTGAAATAAAACTGGGTCACCACCAGTTTGCGCATCGAAGAAGGCTGTACCGAAATTTCTATCTGTCAAAAGCATTGTAATGGCTCCAGCTAAAACAGGAAGAGAAAGTAATAATAAGAATGCAGTAACAAGTATTGACCATGCAAATAACGGCATTTTATGAAGAGTCATTCCTGGTGTTCTCATGTTTAAAATTGTAGTTATAAAATTTATTGCTCCCAAAATTGATGACGCGCCAGCTATATGAAGACTCAAAATGGCTAAGTCCATTGCTGGACCTGNTTGACCTGTTTTTGAGGATAAAGGTGGATAAATTGTCCAGCCTCCACCAACACCAGTTTGACCTGGTGGACCATCTACAAAAATAGATGATAATAGTAAAATAAAAGCTACAGGCAACAACCAAAAAGAAATATTATTCATTCTCGGAAAAGCCATATCGGGAGCGCCGATCATTATTGGAACAAACCAGTTTCCAAATCCTCCGATCATCGCAGGCATAACCATGAAAAAAATCATAATTAATCCATGGCCAGTAACTAATACATTGTACAAATGATGATTTCCACCAAGAATACCATCGCCTGGATGCATTAATTCCATTCTCATAATCACTGAAAATGCTGAGCCAATTAATCCAGCTATAATAGCAAACACTAGATACATGGTGCCTATATCTTTATGATTAGTTGAATATGCCCATCTTTTCCAACCGTATGGAACGTGATGTGTTGATTGAGCAGTAGTTGATGACATTATTATTTTATCTCCTTAAATTTTATTTTTTTTACAACTTTTTTATTTTTATTGGTTAAATCTTTTGCAAATTTTTGCTTAGCATCTTTTAACCAATTATTATACTCTTCTTCAGACACAACGTTTACAGTTATTGGCATGAACGCATGCTTTATTCCGCATAATTCAGAACACTGTCCATAAAAAGTTCCTGTCCGATCTGCTCTGAACCAAGTTTCATTTATTCTACCAGGTACAGCATCTCTTTTTACTCCAAATGCAGGAAGAGCCCAAGCATGTAAAACGTCATTGGCAGTAATTAAAACTTTTATATTTTTATTTACAGGAACAAAAACTTCGTTATCAACTGTTAGTAACCTTGGTTGACCCGGTTTCAATTCAGAATCATTGATCATGTAAGAATCAAATAAAATATTTTCATCGGGATACTCGTAACCCCAATACCACTGATAACCCACTGCTTTAATTGTTACATCTGCAGGAGGAATCTTATCTTGGGAATATAAAACTTTGAATGATGGAACTGCCATCACTATCAGAATTAAACAAGGAATAATTGTCCATAAAACTTCTACGATTGTGTTATGGCTTGTTTGAGATGCAACTGGATTATTTTGAGCTCTAAACCTTATGCAAGCATATATTACAAGGAATAAAACAAAAGCGGTTATTCCTATAATAATAGGAAGCAACATATAATCATGAAACCATACAATATCTTCCATGGATTTTGATGCTGCCTTTTGAAAACCTAATTGCCAGTCCTTAGGTTGATCGGCAAACAATATGGTTGGCAACAGTAATGTTACAGTATTTAAAATAAGTTTACGCATTCTTTTTTTATACAGTGTTTTAGTATTTTAACAAATTCAATAAATGCGACAATTAATGATCGTTAGTGACAAAATTTGCTAGCGAAATAGCGCTTATAACAGCAGTATCTGACCTTAGAATGTTTCTAGAAATAGCAAATGGCTTTACTCCCGGCTTTTCTAGAATGGACTGTCTTTCAATTGGAGAAAAGTCCCCCTCAGGACCAATTAAAACAACCAACGATTTTATGTTTTTAGTACTACCTACCTTTAGGCTTTCTTTTGAATTCACGTCAGCAAATAATAATGTTGTCGAACTGTCTAGATCATTTAAGAAATCTTTTAGTTTAATTACTTTAGATATTTCTGGTGGGCTAAGTTGATTTGATTGTTCAGTGGCCTCAATAACTATTTTTTTTGCTCTTTCAAAATTTAATTCTTTAATTTCTGTTCTCTCTGAAATTATTGGAATTATTTTACTAACACCTAATTCTGTAGCTTTCTGTAAAATTATCTCCATAGGACCTTTTTTCACTAAACAAATGGCTAGCTCTAAAGTTGATGAGACTGATGATTGTTTTATTTTATATAAAAATTTTACCTCTACTCTATCTCTGTCTAAGAAAACTATTTCACTTTTCCATTCACCATCTTTATTAAAAAAATTTAAAGTTGAACCTCTTTTAAGTCGCATGACATTAACTACATAATGTGTGTGCTCTTTTGAAAGAAGACTAGTTGTATTTTCAACTATACTGTTTGGATGAAATAATCTAATATTCATAATTAATATTATACTACAAATAAATTAAATTTAATTAAAGGAGCTTAATTATGGAAAAAGGTCAAAGAGCAGGAGAATCTCCAATAGGAGTTGATGTGGTTGAGGGTAAATCTTATTTTTGGTGCGCATGTGGAAAAAGTTCAAAGCAACCTTTTTGTGATGGTTCTCATAAAGGAACCGAATTTAGATCTTTAGTTTATAAAGCTGATCAGTCCAAAAAAATTTTTTTCTGCACATGCAAACAGACAAAGGATGCGCCTCTGTGTGATGGTTCACATAACTCAAAATAAAAGATGAAAAGTCGGGCTATTATATTCGATGCTTATGGTACACTCTTTGACGTAAATTCTGCAGCAGAAAAATGTAAAAATAAAATTGGTGATAAGTGGGAAAATTTTGCGAATTTTTGGAGAACAACACAATTAGAATATACCTGGTTAAGAAGTTTAATGAAAAGACATAAAGATTTTTGGCAAATAACTGAAGACAGTTTAGAAAAGTCTATGAAAGTTTTTAAAATAAATCCAGAAATGAAAAATGAATTATTAAGTCTATACAAAGTTTTATCAACTTATTCAGAAGTTAAAGATGTTTTAAAAAAGTTAAAGAAAAGAAATTTTATAATTGCAATTCTATCTAATGGTACTCCAGCTCTTTTAAATGAACTAGTTAAAAGTAATGATTTAGATAATTTATTTAATGATCTTTTTTCCATCGAAGAGGTAAAAATTTTTAAACCTGACTCTAAAGTTTATGAATTGCCAGTTAAAAAATATAAAATAAAACCTCAAGAAATTACTTTTTTAAGCGCTAATACTTGGGATGTATCTGGAGGTGGAAATTATGGTTACAATTCAGTTTGGGTCAACAGACATAAATCGCAGTTTGATAAACTTGATTACAAACCAGCAAACGAAATTGACAACTTATCGCAGTTACTTGATATTCTGTAAAATTTATTTATATTTGGATTATGTCACAAATTGAAATAAAAAAAATTGTAGAAGCTGTAAACGCCTCGGATGGGGCTGGCGTTAAACTTAAAAGAAGCATTGGGACACCTAAAATTGACTATGTTGATCCTTTTTTAATGCTTGATGAATTCGGTTCAGACAATAAAGAAGATTATGTTGCAGGTTTTCCTCCTCATCCTCATAGAGGAATAGAGACTGTCACTTATATGTTGCATGGAAAATTTGAACATGAAGACAGCACTGGTTCAAAGGGGGAAATGGAACCTGGAGATGTTCAATGGATGAAAACTGGAAGAGGTATAATTCATTCTGAGATGCCAGCGATGTCAGGTGGTAAACTACTTGGGTTTCAATTATGGATTAATATGCCTGCAAAACTTAAGAAAAATAAACCTGAGTATGTTTATATTAAAAGCAATGAACTTGGCACATTTAATGATAATGAGAAGTCTATAAAAATTATTGCTGGTCAATTTAAAAATATTAAAGGTCCTCAAACTGAACATAATGTGGAGCCAATTTATTTTCATATAGTATTAAATAAAGAAAAGGAATTTAATTTTGATGTCCCATTAAGTCATAATTCTTTTATTTATCTGCTTAAAGGTGAGTTAAAAATAGGAACAAAAGAACATATAAAAACTAAAAATTCTAATTTAATTTTACTTGAAAAGGGGAATAAACTTTTGATTAGAGCTAATGAGAAATCTGAATTTCTTTTTATTGCTGGAAAACCAATAGGTGAACCCATAGCTAGAGGTGGTCCATTTGTAATGAATACTAAAGCTGAAATTCTAGAAGCAATTAAAGATTATAATAACGGAACATTTGCTAAATATTAAAAGTTCAAGTACGTTATTATTAAATGCCTAAATCTATAATTATAAAAAGAAATGGAGGGCCAGAAGTACTTGAGCTTCAAGATATTAACGTAGGGTCCCCAGGACCAAAAGAAATCAAAGTTACTAATCTAGCAATAGGAATAAATTATATTGACACTTATCATAGGTCAGGCTTGTACCCTTTAACTCTTCCTTCGGGCGTAGGTTTAGAGGCAGCAGGCAAAGTTGATGAAATTGGACCAGAGGTAAATGAATTTAATGTTGGTGATGATATAGCTTATGCCTCAATGCCTATCGGCGCGTACTCTCAACAAAGAATTATTCCTTCAAAAATTGCTGTTAAGCTTCCTAAAGATATCTCTCATAAAATGGCTGCTTGTTTAATGACAAAAGGTTTAACTACAAACTATTTGATTTGTAAAACTTACGTTTTAAAAGCAGGGGAAGTAGTTTTATTCCACGCAGCAGCAGGTGGTGTCGGTCAAATATTTGCTCAATGGGCTAATAGTATCGGAGCAAAAGTAATTGGAACTGTAGGTTCCGATGAAAAGATAGGTGTTGCAAAGAGTAATGGTTATGAACATGTAATAAACTATACTAAAGATGATTTTGTTAAGGAGGTTATGAGGATCACTAAAAATAAAGGAGTGCCAGCTGTATTTGATGGAGTAGGAAAAAAAACATTTAAAGGTTCAATTGAGTGCTTAAAACCTCTTGGCACTATGGTGAGTTTTGGAAATGCCTCTGGTCCTTTAGATCCTGTTAATGTGCCTAAAGATATTCAGTCAAAAAGTCTCTTTTTAACTAGACCAACAATAGGCCATTATTTTACTAACAGAGAGGAACTTCAAGCTGGGGCGGATGCTATATTTGAAAAAGTAAAATACGGAAAAATTAAAATTAAAATATCGAAAGAATATAAATTAGCTGATGCTAATCAAGCACATATTGATTTGGAGTCAAGAAAACTATTAGGTCCAGCAGTTTTAATTCCTTAATGACTCAAAAAGTTGTTTCTCCATGTATAAGTATTTGTAAAACCGACCCGATAACAGGATATTGCTATGGCTGTGCTAGAACTAATGAAGAAAAGAAATTATGGAAAAATGATAAAACTACTGATGAGTGGAAGTCTAAAAATTTAAATACTCTCATCGCAAGAATGAAAGGTTGGCAATTAGAAACTTTTAAAGAGTCGTATAAACACAAAGTCGAAGAGGGAATTTCCCTTTTTAAAAAAAGTCTTTTGGATAAAAAATAATTACAAATCTTTCCTCATTGAGTCCATGTCACTCAAGTGGAATTTCAGAGCTTCATTTGAAAGTCTTATTTCTTGCAAAAATAAAAAGATAGAAAAAATCATACAAATACAACAAAAGGCAAAGCTTAGTCTGGCATATAGAACAAGATTAAGATAAAGCAATAAAACTGTGACCATATTAAATAGAAAACCAAAAGCAGAAAATCCCATAACAAATTTAAGATAATTAGTTCTTTTATTAAGCACATGAAGTTGATTTTCCCATTCTGGAGGCACCTTTTTTTCAAAAGTGTATTGATCGTGTATTTGTCTTATGAGGGCGCTTAAAGTGTGAAAGCGATTGCTGTACATAGTCATCATAAGTGGAATTGCAGGAAACATTAAAGCAGCGACTGTGTAATCTATGTCCATATCGAATCAAATTGATTATGGAGATAGTGTTTGGTATTTACAAGGAGTATTTAATGCGAGAGATAAAAAATTTTATACATTTAACACGACTTAATAAACCAATAGGATTTATACTATTGTTTTGGCCATGTTCTTGGGGTCTTTCTTTGGCATATAAAGAAAATGGAGACTTAAATACTTTAGTTTATTTTTTAGCTTTATTTTTTTTGGGTTCAGTTTTGATGCGAAGTGCGGGATGTATAGTTAATGACATTGTAGACAAAGATTTAGACAAAAAAGTAAAGAGAACTAAAAACAGACCAATTGCTTCAGGAGCAGTGAGTATGCGGAGAGGATTTATTTATGTTTTTCTTTTATGTGCTTTAGCATTTTTAATTTTAATACAATTTAATAAAATAACAATAATTTTAGGACTATGTTCGATGATTTTAGCATTCTCATATCCGTTTATGAAACGTTTAACTTACTGGCCTCAATTGTTTTTAGGATTAACATTTAATTGGGGTGCGGTCATGGCTTGGACTTCATTAACTGGATATATATCTTTAGAAATAGCTATTTTATATATTGCAGCCATATTTTGGACATTAGGTTATGACACGATTTATGGTGCCCAAGACATTGAAGATGATGAAATAATAGGAGTAAAATCTACGTCAATTAAATTTAAAAAGAATTTAAAATTATTTGTAGTATGCTCTTATTTAATAACTTTAAGTTTATTAATTTATATTTTTTCAAAAAGTTTTGGATTAAATTTACTAACAATAATGATATTAGCATTTTTTATCTCTTTAATTTATCAAATAAAAATATTTGAAACTAAGAAGCCTCAAACCTGTATGAGGGCTTTTAAAGCTAACGGGATTTCGGGCCTTTTACTTTTTTTAGGAATTTTATCTAACTCGATGATATTATAATGAACTCAAAAGAACTTGTATTAATTTTAAAGAGACTTTATAAAGACTATGTAAAGAAATATTTAAAGTTTTTAATAATCTCTTTAATTTTATCAATTATAGTTGCTGGTAGTACTTCTTCGATAGCTTGGCTTCTTGATCCGGCAGTAAAAAAGATATTCATAGATCAAAATAAAACCTTATCATGGCTTATCCCCATTGCTATTGTTATAGCTTTTTCTGCTAAAGGTTTATCTTTATATTTTGCAAGATCAATCGTGATTAAGGTGGGTCAAAAAATTGCTGGAGAGCTACAAACACAGTTAGCAGGCAACATTATAGAAACAGATTTACAAACTTTAGATAATAGGCACTCAGGTAAATACATATCAAATGTAATGTTCGATACTTACCAAGTTCAAAGCTTGGTTAGTACGGGTGTTTTAAATATTATGAAAGATAGTTTCTCAATTATATTTTTAGTCTCATTAATGTTTTATCAAAATTGGAAATTAGCTCTTTTCGCTATTATTATGATGCCACTTGCTGCTTTTTTTGCAAAAACTTTAGGGAAAAGAATTGGAAAAGTTACTGGACAGGCTGGAGAGCTTTCGGAGAGTCTTACAACTTTTTTATCAGAAATTTTTAAGTCTGCTAAAATGATAAGAATTTATCAAAGAGAACAGGAAGAAAAGGAAAATGCTGAAAAATTTATTGGAGACCTCGTAAAAAAGCAAATCAAAATGGGCACTATCCTTATTAGAGCTACACCGATTATGGAGGTTTTAACAGGTTTTATGATAGCGGGTTTTATATTCTACTCGGGTATTTTAATTAGTGCTGGTGAACTAGAGGTAAATAATTTTTTTTCCTTTTTAGCTGCTATGATGTTAGCTTATCAACCTATCAGGTCATTGGCTACAATCAATATGGTTGCATACCAGGGAGCTGCTGCATCAAAAAGGATATTTAATGTTATTGATAAGCCAATTTTAACGAAAAATGAAAACACTCTTCCTATCCTTAATATACAAAAATGTGATATTGAGTTTAAAAATGTATCTTTCCAGTACCAAAATACAAAAAGCAAAGCTATTAAAAACATAGATCTGCAAATTGAAGGAAATCAAATGACAGCTTTTGTAGGTCACAGTGGAGCTGGTAAAAGCACTATAATAAATCTAATACCTAGATTTTACGAACCACAGTCAGGTGAAATATTTATTGATAAACAAAACTTAAAGTCAGTGGCTCTAAATTCATTAAGGAGCAATATCTCCTTAGTTAGTCAAGACGTGGTCTTATTTGATAACAGTGTTAAAGAAAATATAGCTTATGCAAAAAAAAATGCCTCAAACAATGAAATAATAGAGGCATGTAAATTCGCAGCTGCTGATGAGTTTATAAAAAATCTACCCCAAGGTTACGACACAAAAATAGGCGAAAATGGAGTTCGACTATCAGGTGGGCAAAAGCAAAGAATATCAATTGCGAGAGCAGTTTTAAAAAGATCAAACATTATTTTACTCGATGAAGCAACATCTTCATTAGATGCTGATTCAGAAAAAATTGTTCAAGATGCTATTAAAAACTTAACCAAAAATAAAACGACCCTTGTAATAGCTCATAGGTTATCAACAATACATAGTGCAAATAAAATTTTTGTCTTAAAGGATGGAAATGTAATTGAATCTGGAAATCATGAATTTTTAATAAAAAATTGCAATGAATATAAGTCACTTTATCAAAAGCAATTGAAATAATTATAATGTATTTTGTTTATAAGTTTTTA
>NHHO02000031.1 GCA_002171035.2 Candidatus Pelagibacter sp. TMED165 | reverse complement strand
GAAAGATTTAAACGCAACAATAGACTTTGTATTAAATAGAAAATTTTAATGAGTAGATTTTTAGATAAAATTAATTTCCCTAGTGATCTTAGAAGTTTTAAAAAGGAAGATTTAAAGCAAATTTCAGATGAATTAAGATTAGAATTAATTGATGTAGTTTCTGAAACTGGAGGTCACTTAGGAGCAGGTTTAGGAGTGGTTGAGCTAACAGTAGCGCTTCACTATGTATTTAATACTCCGAAAGATAAGTTAGTTTGGGATGTAAGTCATCAAACATATCCTCATAAAATTTTAACAGGTAGAAAAGATAAAATAAGGACTTTAAGAAAAGGAGGTGGTTTGTCAGGTTTTACTAAAAGAACCGAGAGCGAGTATGATCCTTTTGGTGCAGCTCATAGTTCTACATCTATTTCTTCAACTTTAGGAATGTCAGTTGCAAAAAAATTATCTAATGACAATAATAATGTAATAGCAGTTATCGGAGACGGGGCAATGAGTGCGGGAATGGCATACGAGGCAATGAATAATGCTGGCGCCTTAAAATCTAAATTAATTGTTGTTTTAAATGATAACGATATGTCTATAGCAAAACCAGTTGGAGCTATGAGCAAATATTTGGCAAAGCTTTTATCTGGAAAACTATACTTTAGCTTAAGAGAAACTATTAAATTAATTACCTCAGCTTTCTCTAAAAGATTTAGTCAAAAAGCAGGAAAAGCTGAAGATATACTTAGAGGTATTGTAACAGGAGGAACACTTTTTAGTGAGCTTGGATTTTATTACATAGGTCCTGTAGACGGTCATGATGTTAAAAATTTGGTTGAAATCTTTCAAAATGTAAAAAATTCAAAACATGAAGGTCCAATTCTTATTCATACTATTACAGAGAAAGGAAAAGGTTATAAACCTGCAGAGGAATCTGGAGATAAATATCATGGAGTTTCGAAATTCAATATTTCTACAGGTGAGCAGTCAAAAGCAAAGACTAATAAACCCTCATACACTAAAATTTTTGCGGAAACATTGATCAAACATGCTGAACGAGACACTAAAATAGTAGGTATTACCGGCGCTATGCCTTCTGGTACGGGTTTAAATCTTTTTGAAAAAAAATTTCCTGATCGGATGTTTGATGTTGGAATAGCTGAACAACATGCAGTTACTTTCGCTGCAGGCCTTACGACAGAGGGTTATAAGCCTTTTGCAGCTATTTACTCAACATTTTTACAAAGAGCATATGATCAAGTCGTACATGATGTAGCCTTACAATCTCTACCTGTCAGATTTGCAATTGATAGAGCAGGTCTAGTAGGAGCTGACGGCCCTACCCATGCCGGATCTTTTGATATTACTTACTTAGCAACACTTCCAAATTTTGTGGTAATGGCTCCAAGCGATGAAGCTGAGTTAGTTAAAATGATAAATACCTCAGTACAAATAAATGATAGACCCTCAGCTTTTAGGTATCCTAGAGGAAATGGAATAGGAGCTCAACTTCCAAATTTAGATCAAATTTTAGAAATTGGAAAAGGTAAAATAATTTCAGAGGGAAAAAAAGTAGCAATATTAAATTTTGGAACCAGGCTTCAAGAATGTTTAGAAGCAAGAGAAACTTTAAAGAAAAAAGGAATAGACATAACAATTATAGACGCAAGATTTGCAAAACCTCTTGATGAAAAATTAATTTTAGAGATCGCTACTAATCATGAGGTATTAATTACAATTGAGGAGGGATCAATAGGTGGGTTTGGCTCGCATGTTTCTCAACTTCTATCGGAAAGAGGGGTATTTGATAATGGACTTAAATTTAGGTCAATGATCTTACCTGATATTTTTATTGATCAAGACTCTCCTCTAAAGATGTATGATCAAGCAGGATTAAATTCAAATGCTATAATAGATAAAATAGAAGATACATTAAAATCAAACATTATTTTTGCAAAAAATAAAAACAAATTAAATAATTAGCCACACTGTGCTCGGTTCATTAATAAGTGGTCCAATAAAACACAAGCTACCATAGCTTCACCGATCGGTACAGCTCTTATACCAACACAAGGATCATGTCTGCCTCTAACAGATATGTTTGTATTTTTACCTTTTTTATCAATTGTTTTTCTTGATGTAATTATCGAAGAGGTTGGTTTTACAGCGAAAGAGGCAATAATATTCTGACCTGAAGAAATACCTCCTAAAATTCCACCTGCGTTGTTAGAGTTAAATTTTACTCTTCCTGAAATATTTTTAATTTCATCTGAATTTTCTTCACCACTTAAATTTGCGGAGCTCATACCTGCTCCTATATTTACTCCTTTCACAGCATTGATACTCATTAATGCTGAAGAAATATCAGCATCAAGTTTTGAGTAAATAGGTGCACCTAGTCCTACCGGTACTCCTGAAGCTCTTAATTCAATTACAGCTCCACAAGAGGATCCAGACTTTCTAACTGCAAGTAAATATTTTTCCCATATTTTTACAGATTTTTTATCTGGACAAAAAAATGGATTTTTTCTTATTTCGTTATTATTCCAATTTAATTTGTCACAAGATAGTAGGCCTAGCTGCGTTACAGCTCCAATAATACTAAATTTTTTTCCTAGAATTTTTTTTAATACTATTTTTGCTACTGACCCTGCAGCCACTCTGCTAGCTGTCTCTCTTGCTGATTGTCTCCCGCCTCCTCTATAGTCTCTAATTCCATATTTTTTAAAATATGTAAAATCAGCATGTCCAGGTCTAAATTTGTTTTTAATGGACTCATAATCTCTTGATCTTTTATCTTCGTTATAAATTATAATTGAAATTGGTGTCCCAGTTGTCTTTCCTTCAAATACGCCTGATAAGATAATTACTTTATCGGACTCTTTTCTCTGAGTTGTGAATTTAGATTGTCCGGGCCTTCTCCTATCCATATCTTTCTGAATTTCACTCTCAGATAAAGCTATATTTGGAGGACAACCATCAATTATACATCCAATTGCAGGTCCATGAGACTCTCCCCAAGTTGTAAATCTAAATATTTTACCAAAAGTATTAAAAGACATAATTATTTAATGTATAAATTATTTTAAAGAAATTATGAATCAAAAAAATGGCAAAAATACACTGGGTCTAGATAAGTGCTTTGAAGAACTGGAAAATCCTATTGAATTGTTCAAAAAATGGTTCACAAAAGCAAAAGAAACAGAGATAAATGACCCTAACGCTTTAGCGTTAGCGACTTCTAACAAAAAAAATCAACCTAGCGTGAGGATGGTTTTATTAAAGGGACTTAGCGAAAAAGGATTTGTATTTTATACAAATTTTGAAAGTAAAAAAGGAAACGATTTAATTTCAAACCAAAAGGCTTCAATGTGTTTTCATTGGAAAAGCTTGAGACGTCAAATTAGAATTGTCGGTAAGGTTGAAAAAGTTTCTGATCATGAGGCAGATGAATATTTTAATTCTAGACCTTATAAAAATAAAATAGGTGCGTGGGCTTCTTTACAGTCTCGAGTTTTAGATAAAAGAGAAAATTTTATAAAAAAAATCAAAGAATTTGAAAACAAGTTCCCTGAAGATAAAAAAGTTCCAAGACCTAAAAATTGGTCAGGTTGGAGATTAATTCCTGAAGAAATAGAATTTTGGTTGGATGGGGAAGGAAGAATTCATGAAAGGTTAAATTTTAAAAAACAAAATGAAAATTGGACAAAAGAACTTCTTTATCCTTAATATTTTCTGTCGAGACTAAAATCGCTTAAATTTTGTAAAATTTTTTTTTCTTCGCTATCTTCGAAAATACTTAAAGCATCACGAGAAACATTAACAAAGTACTCTGCTTTTTTTAAGCTTTCTTCAACAGCTTTATATTTATTAATTAATGCTAAAGTTTCACTGAAATCATCCTCATTTCTTTTTTCTTTTTTAAAAATTTCTAATAAAAAACTTTTCTCTTCGTTATTTGCTCTTTGAAATATAATTATTAAAGGTAAAGTAGTTTTACCTTCGAAAAAATCTTTACCTATCTCTTTTCCAAAAACCAATTCTTTTGCATAATAATCCAAAGCGTCATCTGCAATTTGAAAAGCTAGTCCTAAATTTTTTCCATAAGATTCCAATGCATTTTTTTCTTTTAAGTTACCTCCTGCCAAACAAGCACCAGTTCTAGTAGCCGCAGAAAATAATGATGACGTTTTTAGTGTAATAATTTTTATATAAGTATCTTCTAATAAATCAGCTTCGCCTTTATGTTGCAATTGCAATACCTCTCCCTGAGCAATTTTTGCTGACGTCGAGGACAGTAATTTTAATATTTCAAGATCACCATCTTCCACCATGATTTCAAAACATCTACTTAATAGATAATCACCTACCAATATTGAAGATTGATTACCCCATATCGAATTTGTTGTTTTGTGGCTTCTTCTTAATTTACTCTCATCGATAACGTCATCGTGAAGCAAGGTAGCTGAATGTATTAGTTCAACACAAGTTGCTAAATTTATATCTCTATTACCTAATTCATAACCTGAGAGTTTTGCTGAACCTAAAGTTAGTAAAGCTCTTAACCTTTTGCCTCCTGATTTAAAATGATGATTACTCATTTTTTTAATTAAACTAACTTTACTTTCAAGCCTGTACTCTATTAATTCTTCAACCTTTGCTAGTTTTTGATTTAATAAATTTTTTAACTCTAAATAGGCTGAATTGGCCGATTTCTTTAGCGGTATCACTTTTCCCATAATGGCAATATTTATAAATGATTTTGTAGACAATAAATTTTTAAAATCTTACCGTGGTGACGCACCCGCAATTCAACTAGAAGTAGCGCAAATATAGTTTAAAAATTTATCTACTATTGATATATAAGAGTAAATTAGTAATCAAAATATGTTCTCAATTTTTAAAAAAAAAACTATTATCCCACACGTTAGATTAACAGGCGTGATAGGAAGTGCTGGCAGGTTTAGACAAGGTATGGATCTTGCAAGTCAACAAGAGTTATTGAAAAAAGCTTTTTCTTATAAGAAGCCAAAAAATGTTGCAATTTCAATAAATTCTCCAGGAGGTTCTCCTGTCCAATCNCATTTAATATACAGTTATATAAGACAACTCGCTGAAAAGAATAATACCAAAGTAATTGTTTTTGCAGAAGATGTAGCTGCTTCCGGAGGGTATTTTATTGCATGTGCTGGGGATGAAATTTACGCAAATTCGAGTTCGATTATCGGCTCTATAGGAGTAATCTCTGCTTCATTTGGCTTTAAAGAATTAATTAATAAGCTTGGAGTGCAAAGAAGAGTTTATACCGCTGGAAAAAATAAAAGCACGCTGGATCCTTTTGTCGATGAAAAAGAGGAGGATGTAAAGAGGCTGAAGCAAATCCAATTAGAACTTCATTCAGATTTTATAAAAGTTGTAGAAAAAAGTAGAGGAAAAAAATTAAAAGAACCTGAAAAAAACAATATCTTTACTGGTGAGTTTTGGACTGGAGCAACAGCTTTGAAATTGGGATTGATTGATGGAATTGGAAACGCTGAGCAAGTTTTAAATGAAAAATTTGGAGAAAAAGTAATTATTAAAAAATTTGAGAAACAGAAAGGATTTATAGCAAAAAAATTATCATCATCTTTGAATGATCATTTTGACAATATAATTAACGATTTAGAAGAAAAAGCTTTGTGGCAAAAATTTGGTTTGTAAATGCCTAATAGGATTAATTTAAAGAAAAAAAACTATTTATCTTTTCAAGATATAATTTTGAATTTACAAAAATTTTGGGGAAAACAGGGCTGTGTTCTACTTCAACCTTATGATTTAGAAGTTGGGGCGGGAACTTTTCACCCAGCTACAACGCTAAGATCTTTGGGACCAAAACCTTGGAAAGCAGCATATGTTCAACCTTCAAGAAGACCAACTGATGGACGTTACGGAGAAAATCCTAATAGACTACAACATTATTATCAATTTCAGGTTATAATAAAACCTTCTCCAGATAACATTAAAGCAATTTATTTAAAAAGTCTTTCATCAATAGGCATAGATGTTAAAAAACATGACATAAGATTTGTGGAGGATGATTGGGAAAGCCCTACTTTAGGAGCATCAGGTTTAGGCTGGGAAGTTTGGTGTAACGGTATGGAAATAACGCAATTTACTTATTTTCAACAAATGGCGGGTCAAGACTGTAAACCAATACCAGTAGAACTTACTTACGGACTAGAAAGACTTTGTATGTTTATACAAGGTAAGAAAAATGTTTTCGACCTAGATTGGAATAATGATGGCATTCAATACAAAGATATTTACTTACAGTCTGAGAAAGAATTTTCCGCTTACAATTTTGAGCATGCAAATACAACATTATTATTGGAAAGTTTTTCTTCAGCAGAAAAAGAATGTAAATCATTATTGGAAAAAAACCTATCTTTGCCAGCTTATGACCATTGTTTGAAGGCAAGCCATATTTTTAATTTGTTAGATGCCAGAGGAGTAATTGGAGTTGCTGAAAGAACTGGTTATATCAACAGAATTAGAGAACTTGCAAAAAGCTCTGCATTGACATGGTTAAGTAATCAAAAGTAAATTATGGCTGAATTTTTATTTGAACTTTATAGCGAAGAAATACCAACAAATTTACAAAAAAGTGCCAGGGCGGAAATTAAAGAAAGATTATACAAATCCCTTGAAGAAGAAGGTTTAAAAATTAAGAGTTTCAATATATTTTCAACACCTACTCGATTAATCATATCGATTCAAAAATTACCTTTAACATTGAATATTCCATCAAGAGAAATAAGAGGTCCCAAAGTTGGAGTTATGGAAGATGTTATAAATAACTTTTTAAGAGCCCAAGATTTGCCAAAAAAAAATATTTATGAAAAGGAAACTGACAGGGGAAAGTTTTATTTTATAAAAACAAAAAAAAGAGAAATATCTATTAAAGATATTATCATTAAAAATATACTTAACATTATTTCAACCTTGCAATGGCAAAAATCAATGAAGTGGGCAAACACAGAAATTATTTGGGGAAGGCCATTAAGATCAATATTAGCTATTTTTAATGAAAATTTGTTGGACTTTAATTATGGACATATAAAATCGACCGATAAAGTAATTATAGAGAGGGATTTAACAAGAGTAGCAACAAAAATTAAAAACTTTAATGATTATAAAAAGATATTAAAAAAAAATGAAATAATCTTTGATCACGAGGAAAGAAAAAAAATAATACTCAACAAGTTTAAAAATACTTGCCAGAAAAAAAAGCTTTCCGAAGTTTTTAATAATAAAACGTTGGAAGACGTTATAAATATTGTAGATAATCCAAATGTTTTATTGATTGATTTTGACAAAAAATATTTAGAAATTCCAAATGAAATAATAATTTCAACTCTTGAAGATCATCAAAGATACTTTCCTTTGTTCGATAAGAAAAATCAATTAACAAACAACTTTTTTGTTGTAGCAAATAAACCAGATAACAAAAATATCATCAAAGATGGCAATAAAAAGGTGGTCGAGGCTAGGTTATCAGATGCAATGTTTTTTTGGGAAAAAGATAAATCAAAAAATTTAATTAAACAAATAGCTAAATTAAAAAAAATAACATTTTATGAAAAGATTGGTACCCTATACGATAAATCTACAAGACTTAGAAAGTTAGCTGGATACCTTTCAGATGAATTCAATATAAGTAAAGAAAAAGTAGAAATTGCGGCTTCAATTTCGAAATCAGATTTATGTTCAGATCTTGTAGGTGAGTTTCCAGAGTTACAAGGAAAGATGGGGCGATACTTTGCTCTTGCTCAAGGATTCGAAGAAGATGTAGCTAATGCAATAAGCGAACATTATCTGCCTATAGGCAATAATTCAGTAGTACCAAAAAAACCTGTAAGTTACACCATAGCCATAGTGGATAAAATTGATAGTTTAGTAGGATTCTTTTTTATAAATGAAAAACCATCAAGCTCCAAAGATCCTTTTGCCTTAAGAAGATCTGCAATAGGTCTCTTAAGAATTATAATTGAAAATAAATTAAATATAAAGGTACGTGATTTAATTAATTATAATATAGCTTTGTTACAGGAACAAGGTGTAAAAAATTTAAATTCACACACAGAAAAAGAAATTATAGATTTTTTAAAAGAAAGAATGAAAAATTTTCTAAAAGAAAAGAATATTAAGTCTGATATTATCGATGCAGCCTTAAGTTCTAATTCAAATGATAATTTTTACGATTTATTTAAAAAAAGTATTATGATGAATAAATATATAGATAAAGATATTGGAAAAAACGCGGTAAATTCATTTAAAAGAGCTTATAATATTATCGAAAGAGAAGGTAAAAATATTCAAGGAAAACCAGATACAGTTCTCTTTAGAAAAGATGCTGAAAAAAACTTATTTCAAAAGATAAATGAAATAAAGATAATACTTACAGACAAAGAGGATAATAAAAATTATGAGGACTTAATTCAAAATTTATCAGAACTAAAGCCATTTACTGACAGTTTTTTTGATAACGTTGTTGTAAATGATGAAAATATAGATATTAAAAACAATAGATTGGAATTACTTAAAATGTTTTGTAATACATTCAATATATTTGTTAACTTTTCAAAACTTGAAGGTTTAAGATGAAAAAAGTGATTTACAGTTTTGACGACAAGTCGGCCAAGAAACTTAAAAACATTAAAAATGTACTTGGTGGCAAAGGTGCTAATTTAGGGGAAATGGGTAGAATTGGATTACCGGTGCCTCCTGGCTTTACTATATCAACTGATGTTTGTGAAATTTTTTATAAAAATAAACGTAAATTGCCTAAAGAAGTTACAAAAGTTATAGAAAAAGAATTACTTTCAATCGAGAAAAAAACTAAAAAAAAATTTGGCGATTTAAAAAACCCATTGTTAGTTTCTGTAAGATCTGGGGCAAGAGTATCTATGCCTGGTATGATGGATACAATATTGAACCTAGGTCTAAATGACAAAACGGTTAATTCACTCAAAGAAAAAACATCTAATGGAAGATTTGCAAAGGACAGTTATAGAAGATTTATTCAGATGTATAGTAATGTAGTTTTAGGTGTGGAAAGTCATTTATTCGAGGAACTAATAGATAATTATAAGCTAACAAAAGGTGTTTTGTTAGACACGGATCTTGACGAGAGTGATTGGGATGGATTAATTATAAATTTTAAGGATCTTGTAAAAAAAGAAAGCAAAATAAATTTTCCTCAAAACGTAAAAGATCAATTACTAGGGGCAATAAATGCTGTATTTTTATCCTGGGACAGCCAGAGAGCAAAAACTTATAGAAGATTAAATCAGATACCTGACGACTGGGGAACCGCAGTAAACGTTCAAGCAATGGTTTTTGGAAATATGGGAAATAATTGCTCAACAGGAGTAGCCTTTACTCGTAATCCTTCCACAGGAGACAATTCTTTTTTTGGAGAATTTTTAATAAACGCTCAAGGAGAAGATGTGGTTGCAGGAACAAGAACTCCACAATATATCACCAAAAAAGCCAAGGAAGAGTCCGGATCAAAAGAACTATCAATGGAAGAGTCGATGCCAAAAGTTTATAAGGAGTTAGCAAAAGTTTTTATAAAATTGGAGAAGCATTATAGAGATATGCAAGATATTGAATTTACAGTTGAAAATAATAAATTGTGGATGTTGCAAACAAGATCCGGAAAAAGAACGGCCAAAGCTGCAATTAAAATTGCTGTTGATATGGTGAAAGAAAAATTGATTTCTAAAAAGGAGGCAATACTTAGAATTGACCCAAATACACTAGATACTTTATTACATCCTACTTTAGATGAGAATATTAAAAAAGATATTATAGCATCGGGTTTGCCCGCTTCACCTGGAGCAGCAAGTGGCAAAGTAGTTTTCACTGCGGACGAAGCTGAAAAGTTGAGCAATATGAATCAAGACACTATTCTAGTAAGACTAGAAACTTCTCCCGAGGATATTCACGGCATGCACGCTGCAAAAGGTATCTTAACAGCTCGTGGAGGCATGACAAGTCATGCAGCTGTTGTAGCTAGAGGCATGGGAAGACCATGCGTATCAGGTTCAAGTGAGATTTTTATTGATTACGAAAATAAGCAATTTAAAGCAGGAAATGAAATAGTAAAAGAGGGTGAAATTATAACAATTGATGGAGGAAGCGGAAAAGTTATGAAAGGATTGGTCCCAACTGTTAAACCTGAAATATCTGGATATTTTTCAACAGTTATGAAATGGGCAGATCAATTTAGAAAATTAAAAGTTAGAACAAACGCAGAAACAGAGTTAGATAGCAAAACTGCAAGAGAATTCGGGGCAGAGGGTATAGGCTTGTGCAGAACGGAACATATGTTTTTTGACGAGGAAAGAATTTTATCCGTAAGACAAATGATACTTTCAAGGTCAAAAGATGATCGTAATAACGCATTAGAAAAATTACTACCTCATCAAAAAGAAGATTTTAAAAAAATCTTTAAAATTATGTCAGATTTGCCAGTGACAGTGAGATTGTTAGATCCGCCATTACATGAATTCTTGCCAAAGTATGATAAAGATATCGAGGAAGTAGCCAGATCCTTAAATTTGGCTGCTAAAGAGATTAAAGATAGAATAGGTGAACTTCATGAAGAAAACCCTATGCTAGGACATAGGGGTTGTAGACTTGGAATATCATTTCCTGAAATTTACGAAATGCAATGTAGAGCTATATTTGAAGCAATAGTTGAATTAAAAAAAGAGAAAATAAAATCTGCTTTTGTTGAAATTATGATACCTTTAGTTTCAACTGACTCAGAATTAAGAATTTTAAGAAGGTTAGTCAATAAAGTTGCTAAAGAAATAGAATTAAAAAATAAAATAAAATTAGAGTATACCGTTGGCACTATGATCGAATTACCTAGAGCAGCGTTACAAGCAAAATCAATATCTAAATATGCTGATTTTTTTAGTTTTGGCACAAACGATTTAACCCAAACAACGCTTGGGATTAGTCGAGATGACTCAGGAAAGTTTTTAAACGATTATATAGAAAATAAAATTTTTGAAGTTGATCCATTCGTAAGTATTGATAAAAATGGCGTAGGTGAACTTGTGGAAATTGCTTCATCTAGAGGAAGAAAGGCCAATAAAAAAATTAAATTAGGCATCTGCGGAGAGCATGGAGGAGATCCTAAAAGTATTCACTTTTGCTCTAGGACAGGATTAAATTATGTATCTTGTTCTCCTTTTCGTGTTCCAATAGCAAGATTAGCTGCAGCTCAGGCGGAACTATCAAAATAAGTCATTATTATAATCTCAGATTATTTCTAAGCTAGTGTCAAAGGTTTTAGCACTATGAGTAATTGCGCCTATCGAAATTCTATTTACTCCTGTTTTAGATATTTTTTTTATATTTTTTAAAGAGACGTTTCCAGAATATTCTGTTTCAAACTTTTTCTTACATATTCTAAGACATTTTTTTAGCTGTTTAATGCTCATATTATCAAAAAGAATTCTTTTAAATTTTAGATCTAGGACTTGATATAACTGTTTTAAGTTTTCAATTTCAACTGTAACAGTTTTTTTTGTTTTATTGGCTTTTTTAATTAATCTTTTAAAATCTTTTTCAATAATTATATGATTATCTTTAATTAGTATTTCATCACTTAAGTTATAACGATGATTATGACCTCCACCTTTTCTAACAGCATATTTTTCTAACAATCTAAGGTTTGGTGTTGTTTTTCTAGTACAGCATATTTTTGTTTTTTTATTTACTTTGGAAACAAATCGATTAGTTAAAGTTGCTATACCAGATGCATGATTAAGAAAATTTAAAGCTGTTCTCTCAGCAACTAAAATTGTGTGAGTATTGGCTTTTATTTCTGCTATAACTTTGTTTTTTTTTATCTTTTTTCCGTCTTTTATTTTTATTTTAAAGTTTGTTTCTTTTCCTACTAACTTGAATGCTGTTTTACAAAAATTTATTCCCGCAATTACTCCACTTTGTTTAGCAAGAATTATCGCTTTTGACTTCTTGTTTTTAAGTTTTATTAAATTTGTTGTAATATCGCCCCCAGGTTTTAAATCCTCATACAAGGCTTTTTTTACAACAGAATTTATATATATTTGATTTAATTTTTGCACTGATCTAACGACCAATTTCAGTCATTCTAATCACAGACTTCCGAGCAGCTTCTATAGTTTTATTATCTAAAAGTATTTCGTTTTTCTCATTTTCTAAGCAGTCTAGAATTTTAGATAAATTTATTTTTTTCATATAAGGACATAAATTACATGGTTTGATAAATGAAACGTTTGGATTGTCCGCCTCAACATTATCGCTCATTGAACATTCAGTAACAAGCATTACTTTTTTTGGTTGATTATCTTTAACATATCTAACCATTCCAGATGTTGATCCAGCAAAATCTGATGCTTTGATAACATCTGGCGGACATTCAGGGTGTGCAATTACTTTAATGCCCGGGTTTTGTGATTTAATATCTTCAATTTCTCGTCCGGTAAATTGCTCATGAACTATACAAGTTCCTTTCCATGAAATAATCTTAACTTTTGTATTTTTAGATACATAATCAGCCAAATATTGATCTGGAAGAAAAATTACTTTATCTACGTTAAGTGACTCAACAACTTTAATAGCATTTGCAGATGTACAACAAACATCAGTTTCGGCTTTAACATCGGCTGAAGTATTTACATAAGATACAACTGGTATACCTGGATACTTTTGCTTTAATAATCTTACATCTTTACCAGTAATCGAACTTGCTAAAGAACAGCCTGCTTGCATATCTGGCAAGAAAACTCTTTTAGATGGACTCATTAATTTTGCAGTCTCTGCCATAAAGTGAACTCCACATAAAATAATCTTATCAGCGTCTGTTTTTGAAGCTTCAATAGCCAAGGCTAGAGAGTCAGCTGCTATATCAGCTACACCGTGATAAATCTCTGGCGTCTGATAATTATGAGCTAGAATTATAGCATTCTTTTTCTTTTTTAATTTATTTATTTTTTCAATCAATGGTGCGTGAATTTTCCATTCAGCATCAGGTATAAACTTAGAGATTTTTTTATAGATCTCACTAGAACTTGTTAAATTTTGTTGTTGTGTAGACATACTTATTCTAATCTATCAACTTGAACTTAAATTGTCATTCATTTATTGTCGCACAATACAGCGGTCGTGCTGAAATTGGTAGACAGGCACGCTTGAGGGGCGTGTGGGTTTCCCGTGAGAGTTCGAGTCTCTCCGACCGCACCAAAACGTAAA
>NHHO02000007.1 GCA_002171035.2 Candidatus Pelagibacter sp. TMED165 | reverse complement strand
CATTTGATGCAAAAGAAGTAACTATTATTTTTTTATTTTTACTTTCTATAATTTGCAATAGACTCTCTCTTACATCCGCTTCTGAGCCAGCTCTTCCCTCGCTAAAGACGTTTGTAGAGTCACAAATCATAGCTATCACACCTTGACTTCCTATTTTTTTAATTTTTTCTTTATCTATTTCTCCTCCAATTAAAGGATTAGGGTCAATTTTCCAATCGCCAGTGTGTAAAACTAAACCAGCAGGTGTTTTAATGCTTAAGCCGTTGGGCTCTAATATAGAGTGAGTTAAAGTTATGAAGTCGATTTCAAAAGGTCCTAAGTTAATTTTTCCATTTAATTGAACTACTTTTAAAAATTTTGAAATATCTATTTTTTTTTCTTTGAATTTTTCTGTGATCAATGCTGCCGTAAAAGGTGTAGAATATATTTTACATTTTAGTTTGGGCCAAATATGGGCTACAGCACCAATATGATCCTCATGAGCATGTGTTAAAACTATCCCAAGTAGATCATCTTTTTTATCTAAAATAAAACCTGGATCGGGATAAATTAAATCTATTCCAGGTAGTGAGTCATCAGCAAATGTTACACCCATATCTACAATTATCCATTTTTGATTGTCTTCGGGACCGTAAGCATACAAGTTCATGTTTGCTCCTATCTCTCCTGAACCACCTAATGGGCAAAAAATAAGTTCTTCTTTTTTTTTCATAATAATTCTCTATAAATTTTAATTATTCCCTTAATAGTTATATTTTTATCAATGGTAGATTGTTTGTTTATAAACTTCTTAAATAAATTTGCATATCCGCCTGTTAATATAATCTTATAAGATCTTTTGCCGTTAATTGAAATTTTTTTAATAATATTATTTATAAGTCCTTGATATCCCCATAAAAAACCAGCGTTTAGAGCCTCTTTTGTATTTTTACCGTATTTTTTCTTATTTGCTTTTAATTGAAAATCGGGAAGTAAGGCCGTAGAGTTTTTTAAATTATTTATAGATATTTTAACGCCTGGAGCAATAACGCCACCTTCGTATGATCCAGATTTTAAAATAATATCAAATGTGGTAGCAGTGCCGAAATCTATCACTAAACAATTTGTTTTATAAAGAGAAAAAGAGGCTACTGCATTTGCTATCCGATCAGACCCGAGTTCGTTAAATTTTTTAATTTTAAACTTTATTAAATCCTTAATATTTAAATCTTTGATTTCATATGTTTTTAAATTTTTTTTTTCAATTAGAAATTTAATTTTTTTATATACATTTGGGACTACACTTGAAAATAAAATCTTTTTATTAATATTTTTTTTTAATATTTTATTTATTAACTTAGATAAATTATTTGATTTTAAAATTTTTGAAGTTTGAATATTATATGAATTAATAATATTAAAATTATTATTTAATAAACAAATTTTTGTTAAAGTGTTACCTATATCGCCAACTATGTATTTCATTTATTTTGAACAAAAAAGTTTTTTTAAATAATTAATCTCATATTTATTTATATCAGAAATAAATTTACCATAGGCTTTTTTAATATCTTTTAAAAGATACTCATTTTTTATTGATCTATAAGCATAATTGGTTAAAGAAGCTGACTTGAAATTTTTACTTATAGGTTTTTTAAACGTATTAATTCCAATTCCAATTATTAGATATTTTTGATTTTTGAAATAAATAATTTCCTGAAGAATTCCAGATAGTTTTCTATCTTTAATTAAAAGATCATTAGGTTTTTTAATTTTTACGTTAAATTTTGTATAATTTTTTAGTATTTTTTTAATTATAAATGGATTTATACTTGCAATCTGATCATAATCGATTTTTTTAGACTTAAGATTAAAAAAAATTGATGCAAAAAAATTTCCTTTCAAAGAAACCCATTTTTTTCCCATTGTTCCTTTACCTTTTGTTTGGTGATCTGTAAAAATCATAGTTGGATATATTTTATTTTTTTTTATTAATTTTATTGCTTCTTCGTTAGTGCTATTTACTTTTTTAAGTTTTATAGTTTTAATTTTCATTTAAATTAAAATATAGAAATTATATAATTGCCAAGAAATGAAGGGAACAGAAAAAAACCTACTAGAATTATACAACTAATAAATATTGTAGCTGAAATATTTATATTTTTAATTTGATCAAAGGAAATTTTCAATTCATCAAAATATATTACTTTTATAATCCTTAAATAATAAAAAGCCGAAATTACGGTAGTTAAAAGCCCTATTATTGCTAGGTAATACATTTTACTCTCTACTACTGACATAAACACATAAAATTTAGCAAAAAATCCCCCAAGTGGAGGGATTCCGGCTAATGAAAACAAAATAATTAAAAATGATAAAGCCAATAAAGGATTATTTTTTGATAAGCCTGAAAGATCATCTATTTCTTCACTATATTTACCATCTTTTTTCATCAAAAATATGCAACCGAAAAAACCAATATTCATAATTACGTAAATAGTTATATATAAAATAGAACTGCTGTAACCACTAGTTGAGCCAGTGGCTATCCCTGCTAAAGCATAACCCATATGTCCAATCGAACTATACGCCATTAATCTTTTAATATTTTTCTGACCTATTGCTGCAACAGCTCCAAGAATCATTGATGCCACAGAAATAAATACGATAATTAATTGCCACTCATCAAAAATATTTTTAAAAGGTGTTTGCATAAATCTTATAAGAACGGTAAATCCTGCAACTTTTGGAACTACTGCAAAAAAACTTGTTACAGATGTAGGCGAGCCTTCATATACATCTGGTGTCCACATATGAAAGGGAACTGCTGAAATCTTAAAGGCTAATCCAACTAAAATAAAGACCATAGCGAATACTGAACCAATATTATCTACGGTTAATTGAGATGAAATAATATCAAAATTCGTTGAACCTGTAAAACCGTAGAGTAACGAACAACCATAGAGTAAAAGACCAGATGAAAGTGCGCTTAAAACAAAATATTTTACTCCTGCCTCACTAGATCTTATATTGTCTCTATCTAACGATGCTAAAATGTAGAGCGATAGTGATTGAAGTTCCAGGCCTAAGTAAAATAATATAAGGTCATTTGAACTGACCATTATAAACATTCCTAAAATAGAAATTAAAATTATAATAGGATATTCAAATTTAGATAGATTATTATCCTTTATAAAATCTTGAGATGTATTCATAACGAAAGCACTAGAAACAAGAATTAAAATCTTAATAAAATTTATAAGTGGATTCACTATAAAACTTTCAGAAAATATCTTTGTGGTATTTGAATCGATATCCACTATAAAAAAAATTGTCATTAATAGAATTAATAACGATATTTTTGATACTAAATTGTAACTTTTTTTTATGAAAACTCCAAGCATAAGTAATGTAAAGATCGAAAGAGTTAAAAATATTTCAGGTAATATTGAATTTAAATTTTCTGTCATTTTATTAAGGATAAGTTAGATATTATATCCATTTGATAGTTATTAATTAAATTATTTACTGTGATACTCATAGTGTCTAAAATAGGATGAGGGTAAAAACCAAAAAAAATTATAGTAAAGGCAAGAATACTTAAAATAAAAAACTCTGAATAATTTAAATCTTTGATGGATTTAATTCTATCATTAGTAATTTCGCCAAATATAACTCTTTTTGTAAGCCAAAGCATATATGCAGCTCCTAATATTACTCCTATACTTGCTAAAATTGCTACCAAATAATTTTTTTGAAAAGCTCCTACTAAAACTAAAAATTCGCCTAAAAAACCACTTGTGCCTGGTAATCCAAGTCCTGCTAAAACAAAAATAACAAATAATAGTGAATATTTAGGAAGATAATTAACTACTCCTCCATAAGAACTTATTAGTCGTGAATTAATTCTGTCATAAAGCACACCAACACATAGAAATAAAGCTGCTGAAATTAATCCATGACTAATCATTTGAAAAATACTTCCCTCGACTCCTTGTTTTGTCATGGTAAATATGCCTAAGGTGACATAACCCATATGTGCAACAGATGAATACGCGATTAATTTCTTCATATCTGTTTGCATAAGAGCGACAAGAGAAGTGTATATAATAGCAATAATACTTAGAACATAAATGTATGGTACAAAATAGTCTGAGGCTATAGGAAACATCGGTAAAGAAAATCTTAAAAAACCGTATCCAGCCATTTTTAAAAGTATTGCTGCTAAAATCACTGAACCAGCAGTTGGGGCTTCTACGTGCGCATCAGGCAGCCAAGTATGAACTGGCCACATAGGTAATTTAACAGCAAATGAACTAAAAAAAGCTAACCATAGTAAATACTGATACTCTTTAGAAATTTTTATTAAATATATTTGGGTGATATCTGTAGTTCCTGTTATCCAATAAATTGAAATTATAGCTACTAACATTAATACAGATCCTAGCAACGTATATAAAAAAAATTTAAAAGCAGAATAAACTCGTCTTGAACCACCCCATATCCCAATAATCAAAAACATAGGGATTAAACCGGCTTCAAAAAATAAATAAAATATAACTAAATCGAGAGAACAAAAAACACCAATCATAAATGTCTCTAAAATTAAAATAGCTATTAAAAATTCTTTAAGTCTTGTCTTTACGCTATTTAGACAAGATAAAATACATATAGGTGTAATAAAAGCTGTAAGTACAATGAATAATATAGAAATTCCATCTACTCCTAATTTAAATTTTATAAACCCATTTATCCAATTAGCTTCTTCTATAAATTGGAAATCATAACTATTTTTATCAAACAAATACCATAGAAATATTGTAAGAAATAAATTAGCAATACTTGTAAATAAGGCCACATAAGTTTCGTTTCTATTATCTACACTAGATTTAGTTAAAAAAATAAAAATTGAACTTAACAATGGAAGAAATATAATTGTAGTTAAAATCGGAAAATTCATTTTATTTTAATATTAAATAAGTTATCAAAGCAGACAAACCAATAAGCATTATAAATGCATAATCATAAACATATCCAGTTTGAAAACGAACAGCTTTATTTGAAATTTTTTTAACAATTTTTGAAATTCCATCTGGACCGAATCTGTCAACAGTATTTTGATCTACATCTTTCCAAAAAAATGTTCCTACTTTTTTTAAAGGATTTACGATTAAAAAATCATATAACTCATCGATATACCATTTATTTAATAAAAAATTATATAATGGTAAGTTAGTATTTTTAAATCCTTCTAAAATTTTAGTATTTTTTAAAAATAAATAATAAGATATGGGAATAGACAAAGTGACTAAAATAGGAGTAAATAATATTAACCATAGTGGAATATAATCATGCTTTACTTCTTTTAAGAATAGTATCGAAGATTTCCAAAAATATTCGGAACTATGACCGATAAATATTTCTTTAAAAAAATATCCAGCAAATATTGCTCCTAGAGCAAGTAGAATTAATGGCAAAAGCATCACATATGGTGACTCATGCGTATTTTCAATTAAAATTTTTTTATTGTTGTATGACCCATGAAACGTCTTAAATAATAATCTCCAAGAATATATTGACGTCAGAAAAGCTGTAAATATTCCAATAAATGCTGAATAGCCTCCTATTTTTGTGTCCTGAAGAAAAGCAAATTCAATTATAGCATCTTTTGAGTAGAAACCTGACAAAAAAGGAAATCCAGTTAAAGCTAAAGTTCCTATCAACATTAAAATATAAGTAATTGGAAGTCTTTTCCAAACACCTCCCATATTTCTAATATCTTGTTCGTCTTTAAATGCATGAATTACAGAACCAGATCCTAAGAATAGTAGCGCTTTAAAGAATGCGTGAGTAAACAAATGAAATATAGCGACATGATAAGCACCGACGCCAACGGCAAAAAACATATAACCTAACTGGCTACAAGTAGAGTAAGCAACTATTTTTTTTATGTCATTTTGGACCAGTGCAACTGAAGCAGCAAATAAAGCTGTTATCATTCCTATTATAGCAACTATATTTAAAGCAAATTGAGAATATTCAAATATTGGGGAACATCTTACGACTAAAAATACCCCTGCAGTAACCATTGTGGCAGCATGGATTAAAGCTGAAACAGGTGTAGGGCCTTCCATTGCATCTGGCAACCAAGTGTGTAAAAAAAATTGCGCAGATTTACCCATTGCTCCTACAAATAAAAATAAACAAATAGATGTTATCAAATTAATTTCATAGTTTAAGAAAGTAATTTTTTTTTCTGTTAATTCCGGAACTAAATTAAAAATATCATTAAAGTTGATAGTCCCCATATGATAAAAAATAAGAAAAATTCCAATTGCTAAACCAAAATCTCCAACTCTATTTACAACAAAAGCTTTTATAGCAGCATTGTTAGCAGAATTTTTTTTATACCAAAAACCTATTAAAAGGTAGGAACATAATCCAACACCCTCCCAACCAAAAAATAATTGTAAAAAATTATCTGATACAACTAAAACTAACATCGAAAAAGTAAATAAAGAAAGGTAGGACATAAAACGTGGTTTGTGTGGATCGTGACTCATATAACCAATTGAATATATATGAACTAAAGCTGAAACAAGTGTTACAACCACTAACATTACAGAGCTTAAAGGATCAATATTTATTGACCAGTTAGCTATAAAATTTCCAGAATTTACCCATTCAAATATTATACTGTTTTGATAAATATTTTTAGTAACCCCATTGTAAAAAATAATAATTGAAAAAATAGCTGAAAGAATAGTAAACGAACTTGTTGTTATTTCTGAAAAAAGCTTGCTAATAGATTTCCCAAAATATCCTAATATAGCTCCTGCTAAAGGCAAAAATATTACTGCGTATTCCATTTACCCTTTCATACCGTGAATGTCCTCAACGCGTATTGATCCTCTGTTTCTATAAAAAATTACAATAATAGCTAAACCGATCGCTGCCTCAGCAGCAGCAACTGTCAAAATTAACATTGTAAATATCTGACCTAAAATATCGCCAGAAAAAATAGAAAAAGATATTAAATTTATATTAACTGCTAAAAGTATTAATTCTATAGACATCAAAATTACTATGATATTCTTACGATTTAAAAAGATTCCTACTATTCCTAAAAAAAATACTATTGCGCCTAAAGTTAAGTAATGTCCTAATCCTATTTCAATCATCAATATTAATTCCTTTATTAAATTCCACTTCTTTGATTTCAATAGAAGATGAAGGCTCTCTTGAGATTTGACTTAAATAGCTCTGTTTCTTTATTCCTTCTCTTTTTCTATAAGTTAACAAAATGGCTCCTATCATCGAAAGTAATAAGATTATCCCTGAAATTTGAAAATATAATATGTGCTCCGTATACATTACCTGTCCGATTAAATGAGTATTTGATTGTTCATTATTAATAATAAGTGTACTGCTACTCATAATATTATCTTTGTACTTCCAACCACCTATCACAACCAATAATTCTAAGAATATTAATAAACTTACAATAAGACCTGAGGGTATATGAGTAGCTTTTTGTCCGACAAACCAAGATTGTTTTTGAGATGCTACATTTAACATCATAACAACAAATAAAAATAAGACTGCTACAGCTCCAACATAAACAATGAGAATGATCATTCCTAAAAATTCTGCACCTACCATTATAAAAAGACACCCTACTGATATAAAGTCAAGAATTAAAAAAAAAACTGAATTTACTGTACTTCTAGAAGCAATCACCATTAAAGCAGAAAATATTGCTATAAATGAAAAAAAATAAAAAAAAACTGCGTGTGCCAGCATTTATCTATAAGGTTTATCTAGTTTTATATTTTTAGCTAAAACTGACTCCCACCTATCTCCGTTATCTAGTAGTTTCTCTTTGTTGTAATAAAGTTCTTCCCTGGTTTCAGTTGTAAACTCAAAATTTGGGCCTTGAACAATAGCATCGACAGGGCATGACTCTTCACACAAACCACAATATATACACTTAAGCATATCAATGTCATATCTTGTAGTTTTTCTACTACCATCGTTTCTTTCCGTAGACTCTATGGTTATTGCCTGTGCAGGGCAAACTGCTTCACAAAGTTTGCATGCAATACATCTTTCTTCACCACTAGGATATCTTCTCAGAGCGTGTTCACCTCTCATTCTTGGACTTATATGACCTTTTTCGAAGGGATAGTTAATAGTTTTTGAAGGTTTAAAAATTTCTTTTATAGCAAGAATTAAAGTGGAAATAAATTCTTTTAAAAAAATTGTTTTAAAAAATCTGTTTAATTTCATTTAAAAACTTTTTGTTGGCAGCAAGTCATTATAAAATAAAAAACTTGCAGTTAATATTAAGTATATAAGAGAAAAAGGCAAAAATACTTTCCATCCTAATCTCATCAGTTGATCGTATCTATATCTTGGCACAACAGCTTTAACTAATGCAAACAAAACAAATAAAAATAATATTTTTGAAATCATCCATAATGGTCCTGGAATAAGATTAAAAGGATAAATATCTAGCAGTGGTAACCATCCGCCTAAAAATAAAATAGAACCGATTGCACACATTAAAAGAATATTGGCGTATTCACCTAACCAAAACATTGCATACATCATTCCAGAATATTCAGTTTGATATCCTGCTACTAANTCTGCTTCCGCCTCTGGTAAATCAAAAGGTGGTCTATTAGTTTCTGCTAAAGCGGAAATAAAAAATACTATAAACATTGGAAACAACGGTATAACAAACCATAGATTTTGTTGAGCTATAACAATATCTTTTAGATTTAAGGATCCAACGCATAATAAAACATTTATAACAATTATGCCTATTGAAACTTCGTAAGAAACCATTTGAGCTGCAGAACGAATTGCTCCAAGAAATGGATATTTTGAATTCGAAGCCCATCCACCCATTATTATTCCATAAACACCTAAAGAAGACACACCAAATATGTAAAGTATTCCAACGTTTATATCAGCTAAGACAAAAGTTTCACTCATTGGTATAACCGCCCAAGCAATCAAAGCTAAGGTCATTGTCACAATTGGAGCTAAAACAAAAATTACTTTGTTAGCACTAGCAGGGATTATAATTTCTTTAAAAATATATTTTAAAGCATCTGCTATAGTCTGTAATAAGCCAAATGGACCAACTACATTTGGTCCTTTTCTTTTTTGAACTAAACCCCAAATTCTCCTGTCTAACCAAACAATCATAGCTACAGATACAAGTATGGGAATTAGTAAAAAGAGTATNTTATAAATTTCTTGTCCTAATAAATTAAAGTATTCCATGTTTAATTGTTTGTTTTCTTTCTAATTTTTTTACACTCAGCCATAGTTTTAGAACTTCTAGAAATTGCATTTGTNAAGTAATAATCTAATTCTTTAATAGTAATTTTTTCTTCNATAAAATTTGTATTTTTTTTATTTTTTTTTGTAGCTTTTGCTATCGGTAAACTATTAATCTCAGAAAAATTAGGTATTTTAGACAAAACTTCTTTCTTTAAAGAAGATTGATCAATTGTTAAATTTTGATTAAATAATTTTTTTGAAATTAAATTAAATATTTTCCAATCTTCTAATGCTTTACCAGGAGGATATGAGGCTTTTCTACATTCTTGAATTCTACCTTCTAAATTTGAATATAAACCATTTTGTTCTGTGTATGCAGCACTAGGTAATATAAGATCTGCTACTTCAGCTCCTCTATCTCCATGGCTTCCTTGATAAACAATAAATTCATCATTTTTTTTAATTTTTAAATTATCTGAACCTAATAAATATAAAAATTTNAAATTNTTATTTTCTAGTTTATCAAAAAAAATAAAATTATTTTCATCATTTGTATTTAGTATATTTAAATCTATACATCCTACAGAAGATGCATTTTGCAAAAGTATATTTAAAGAATTCCATTTTTCATTAATATGGTTATTATTCTCAAGAAAATTTTTCAATTCTTCAAAAATAAACTTTCCACTTTTCATTTCTAAAGCAGACTCGCCGATAATAATAATAGGGTTTTTTGCAGCTATAATTTTTTTTGCTATTTCACTCTTATTTTCAATAATATCTTTAACATCATTAGTGCTCTCCCCAATTATTTTATATTCATAAGTAAGATCACCGGGATTACCTATAGAGTAAATAGGTGTTTTGTTTTTGACAAANNCTTTTCTTATTCTTGCATTTAGCATAGTTGCTTCATGCCTTGGGTTACATCCTATCAATAATATCAAATCAGATATTTCTAGCCCTTGAATAGAAGAATTAAAAATATAATTAATTTTGTTTTCAGGATTAATATAAAATTTTTTTTCTCTAAATTCTAAATTGGGACTTTTAATTTTTTGGAATAAATTTTTGAATGCAAATGAATTTTCTAAACTAATTAAATCACCTACGTGCCCTCCTATGTTTTTAGGATTTGTTTTCTTTATCTTTTCACTAATGATTGTTATAGCTTCTTCCCATTCACACCTAACAAATTTTCCATCTTTTTTAGTATAAGGTGTATCTAATCTTTGCTTTAGCAAACCATCGCTTGAATACCTCGTTTTGTCTGATATCCATTCTTCATTGATTTCGTTGTTTAATCTCGGTAAAATTCGTTTAACTTCCCATCCATATGTATCAACTCTTATATTAGATCCTATTGCGTCAAGAACATCTATACTTTCTGTTTTTTTTTAACTCCCATGGTCTAGCTTCAAAAGCGTATGGTTTAGAAGTTAAAGCTCCGACCGGACATAAATCTATTACATTAGCTGATAATTCTGACTCCATAGATTTTTCAAGATAAGTAGTGATTTCCATATTTTCTCCTCGACCTACAGCTCCGATTTCTGGAACGCCTGCAACTTCAGTTGCAAATCTTACGCATCGTGTACAATGAATACATCTAGTCATTTGTGTTTTTATTAAAGGACCCATATATTTATCTTTTACAGATCTTTTATTTTCTGAAAATCTAGATTTATCTACTCCATAGTATAAAGATTGATCTTGTAAATCACATTCTCCGCCTTGGTCACATACTGGACAATCCAATGGATGATTTGCTAATAAAAACTCCATAATTCCTTTTCTTGCTTTCTCAACAAATTTAGTATTTGTTTTTATATTCATACCCTCTGTAGCAGGCATCGCACAAGAAGCTATTGGTTTTACGGATTTTTCCAATTCAACCAAGCACATTCGACAATTACCAGCTATAGATAACTTTTCATGATAACAAAACCTTGGAATCTCTACATCAGCAAGTTCACACGCCTGCAACACGGTCATACCCTTTTCAAATTCTATTTCTTTATCATTAATAATTATTTTAGGCATTTTCACTTTCTTGTAAGTGTTGATCAACTAAATATGGAACTTTCCTTTTTTTCTTTATAACAGGATCCTCTCTACATCTTTTATCTAACTCTTTTCTAAAATGACGCAATAACCCTTGTATTGGCCAAGCTGAACCCTCTCCAAAAGCACAAATAGTGTGGCCTTCTATTTGTTTAGTTACATCTTCTAAAAGATTTATGTCGCTATGAGTTGCGTTTCCTTTTTTCGCTCTTTCTAAAATTCTCCACATCCATCCAGAGCCCTCTCTGCAAGGTGTGCATTGACCACAACTTTCATGTTTATAAAATCTAGCTATTCTAGCCATACAAGCTAAAATATCTTGATCTTTATTAATAACGACAACTCCAGCTGTACCTAAACCACTTTTGTTAGCTATAAGTGAATCAAAATCCATATTAATTGTGTCGCAAATGTTTTTTGGTAAAAGTGGCATTGAAGATCCACCTGGTATGACTGCTTGAAGATTGTCCCAACCTCCAATAACCCCCCCTGCATGTTTCTCTATTAATTCTTTTAAAGGTATTCCCATTTCCTCTTCGACATTACAAGGTGAGTTTACATTTCCTGAAATACAGAAAATTTTAGTTCCTGTGTTTTTAGGTCTTCCTATTGAAGCAAACCATTTCCCTCCTCTTCTTAAAATAGTTGGTACAACAGCAACTGTTTCGACATTATTTACTATAGTTGGATTACCATAAAGGCCTACTAATGCTGGAAAAGGTGGTTTAAGTCTTGGCTGACCTTTATTTCCCTCTATACTTTCTAGTAGAGCAGTTTCCTCTCCACAAATGTATGCGCCTGCTCCATAATGAATATAAATATCAAAATCCCAACCAGATCCACATGCATTTTTTCCTAGAAATTTTTTTTCATATGCTTGGTCAATAGCTTTTTGAAGTTTTTTTCCTTCGTTGATATATTCACCTCTTATATAAATATAACAAACATGAGCATTAACTGCGTAACCAGCAATTAAGCTTCCCTCTATTAATTTTTGTGGTTCAAATCTTAAAATATCTCTATCTTTACATGTGCCAGGTTCTGACTCATCTGCATTTATTACTAAATAATGTGGTCTTGATTTGACATCTTTTGGAGCAAAAGACCATTTTAAACCAGTAGAAAAACCTGCTCCTCCTCGACCTCTTAGTTCAGATATTTTTACCTCATCAATAATCCATTCTCGACCTTTGGTAATAATTTCTTTGGTATTTTTCCAATCATCTCTTTTGAGAGATTCATCAATTTCCCAACCTAAATTGTTATATAAATTCTTGAATATTTTATCTTCTTCTTTAAGCATGTTTGTTTAAATCATTTATATTTTCAGGGGCAGTATTTTTTCGACCTCTATATGACCCTGGTTTAAGCGGTTTATCTTTAATCAAAGAATCTATTATTTCTTTTGTATTTTTTTCATTCAAATCCTCATAATAATTTTCATTAATTTGCATCATTGGGGCATTGACGCAGGCTCCTAAACATTCAACTTCAATCCAAGAACATTTTCCATCTTTAGAGATTTCACTTTCATTTGGCGAAATTTTTTCTTTACAAGCTTTTACTATCTTATCTGCTCCTCTTAATAAGCATGGAGTAGTAGTACAAACTTGAACGTAATATTTTCCTACTGGTGATAAATTATACATTGAATAAAACGTAGCTACTTCATAAACACTGATATAAGTCATTGATAAAAGCTTTGCTATGTATTTCATTGCTGCTAAAGGTATCCAATTCTGGTTTTGTTTTTGTGCTAAATACAATAAAGGCATAACAGCACTTTTTTTATTTTTTTCAGGATATTTTTTTAAAATATCTTTGATTAATATTAAGTTTTCTTCTGTGAAAGAAAAATTTTCTGGTTGTTCGGAGTGTACTTTTTTTATACTCATCTATCTACCTCTCCAAAAACGATATCTAGCGAACCTAATACTGCTGGAACATCAGCTAACATGTGTCCTCTAATTAAATAATCCATAGCTTGTAAATGTGAAAAGCCTGGTGCTCTAATTTTACATCTGTAAGGTTTGTTGCTCCCATCTGAGATTAAATAAACTCCAAATTCTCCTTTTGGCGCCTCTACTGCTGAATAAACATTACCGGAAGGAACTCTAAATCCTTCAGTAAATAATTTAAAATGGTGAATAAGTGCTTCCATAGAATTTTTCAAATCTTCTTTTTTAGGTGGTGTAATTTTGCCATCAATAGTTTTCACTGGTCCGCTTGGCAGCTTATTAATACATTGTTTTATTATATTTACACTTTCTCTCATTTCCTGAATTCTGCACAAATACCTATCATAACAATCTCCATTTTTGCCGACAGGTATTTTAAAATCTAAATCTTTATAACATTCGTATGGTTGTGATTTTCTTAAATCCCAAGTGATTCCTGAACCTCTTAGCATTACTCCTGAAAAACTATAATCTAAAGCTTCTTGCTTAGTTACTATTCCAATTTCTACATTTCTTTGTTTAAAGATTCTGTTATCGGTAATTAAGGTTTCTATATCATCAATAATTTTTGGGAATGTTTCACAAAACTTACCAATATCTTCAATAAGTTTATTTGGAATATCTTGATGCACACCGCCAGTCCTAAAATAATTTGCATGTAATCGTGATCCTGAAGCTCTTTCATAGAAAGTCATTAGAGTTTCTCTTTCTTCAAAACCCCATAGAGAGGGTGTTAGAGCTCCTACGTCTAATGCTTGTGTAGTAACATTTAAAATATGGCTTAAGATTCGACCTATTTCACAAAAAATTACTCGAATGTATTGAGCTCTTATAGGTATTTTTATTTCTAATAATTTTTCCGTTGCTAACGCAAATGCGTGTTCTTGATTCATTGGCGCTACATAGTCGAGTCGATCAAAATAAGGTAAAGCTTGCATATAGGTTTTATGCTCTATTAATTTTTCTGTGCCACGATGCAATAATCCGATGTGAGGATCCGCTTTTTCAACAGTTTCCCCGTCTAATTCTAAAATAAGCCTCAACACTCCATGAGCAGCAGGATGTTGAGGTCCAAAATTTAAAGTTAAAGATTTATTTTTTTTGCTCATTTTTATTTTTAGATTTTACTTGATTGATGTATTTTGTTCCCTCCCAAGGACTCTCAAAATCAAAATCTCTATAGTTTTGTTCCAGTTTGACTGGCTCATTTACTACTTTTTTTTCTTTTTCGCTGTATCTAACTTCGGTAAAACCAGTTAACGGAAAGTCTTTTCTTAGTGGATGCCCTTTGAAGCCGTAATCAGTTAAAATTCTTCTCAGGTCTGGATGATTTTTAAATTTAATTCCATACATATCGAATACTTCTCTCTCCATCCAATTAGCTGAGGGAAAAACTTTTGTTATAGATGAGATTTTTTGTTCTGATTTAAAATTGATTGATAGCTTAAGTCTTAAATTATATTGATGGGATAATAATAAATATATTAATTTAAATCTTTTTTCTTCTTGAGGAAAATCAACACCAGCTATATCAATAAGTTGTCTGAATTTACAATTATCATTTGATTTTAGAAATATAATTACATTTAATAATTCATCAGGGTTTACATCTAAAAATAACTCTTCGTGTTCTATAGATGAATTATAAATTTTACTTGTTAATTCCAAATTTACCAATTTTTCAAGTTCTTTAAGATTATTAGCCATAAAATTTTATCTGTTAATTGAACCTTCTCTTCTAATTTTCTTCTGTAATTGTAGAATCCCATAAAGTAAGGCTTCGGCAGAAGGTGGACAACCTGGGACATAAACATCGACAGGAACAATTTTATCACAGCCTCTTACGACAGAATATGAATAGTGATAATAACCACCTCCATTAGCACAGCTTCCCATAGAAATTACATATCTAGGCTCTGGCATTTGATCATAAACTTTTCTTAATGCGGGAGCCATCTTATTTGTCAATGTCCCTGCAACTATCATTACGTCAGATTGTCGAGGTGATGCTCTTGGTGCTGCACCAAATCTTTCTAGATCATATCTTGGCATAGATGTTTGCATCATTTCAACTGCACAACATGCTAAGCCAAAGGTCATCCAGTGTAACGAGCCGGTTCTTGCCCAATTAACTAAATTATCCAAAGAAGTTGTGACAAATCCTTTTTCACTAAATTCTTTTGCAATTTTTTTAAATTCTTCTGGAATTTTTTTTTCTCTTTCTGAAAAATTGTCCATATTTATTCCCACTCTAAGGCTCCTTTTTTCCATTCATAAATAAATCCAATCGTTAAAATGCCAAGAAAAATCATCATCGACCAAAAACCTAGACTACCTATATTCCCAAGAGATATTGCCCAGGGAAATAAAAAGGCTATTTCTAAATCAAAAATAATAAATAGAATGGCCACAAGATAAAATCTTACGTCGAATTCCATTCTGGAGTCATCGAATGCTTCAAATCCACATTCGTAAGCTGATAATTTTTCTGGATCTGGATTGTTTGGAGCTGCTAAATAATTTACTAAAATAAAACCTGTACTTAAACCTAGTGATATAAATACGAATATTATTATAGATAAGTAGTCAGATAAAAAGTTATAAATCATTTTTTTTATTAATACCTACCTCAATACCGTAGCTTGAGGATTCTTATATTAATACTTAATGTTTATAACATTTATATTTAAAGTGTACAGGACAGAAGGAAGCATTTTTGTTGATCAATTAATGATGATTTATATCTTTTTTGTTGAAAACCATTATCAACTAGTGGCGGGAGTGACCGGGCTCGAACCGGCGACCTCCTGCGTGACAGGCAGGCGCTCTAACCAACTGAGCTACACCCCCATTTATGTAATTGGTGGGCGGTAAAGGACTCGAACCTATGACCCTCTCGGTGTAAACGAGATGCTCTACCAACTGAGCTAACCGCCCTAATTAAACAGATCA
>NHHO02000025.1 GCA_002171035.2 Candidatus Pelagibacter sp. TMED165 | reverse complement strand
ATTGGTGAGCCCTGATGGACTCGAACCATCGACACCCTCCTTAAAAGGGAGGTGCTCTACCAACTGAGCTAAGGGCCCTTAAAGAAATTCTTTTATATATTAATTTAATAAATTTCAAATACTAATATTAGAAATAATCAATATATTTTTTATAAAAAGATGAAAAAGTGCCGCTTCTAATACTTCCTCTAATTTTCAACATAAATTGTTGATAAAAATAGATATTATGAAGTGAAATTAACATAGACGCCATCATTTCATTAGACTTAATTAAATGATTTAAATAGCTTTTTGAAAATTGATTGAGACCTCGAATTTTACAATTTTGATCTAAAGGTGACTTATCATTTTGATATTTAGAGTTTTTCAAGTTTAACTTTCCATCCCATGTAAAAGCAACTCCTGTTCGCCCAGATCTTGTAGGTAAAACACAATCAAACATATCAATTCCATATTTTACTGCTCCCAAAATATCAGAGGGTGTTCCAACGCCCATTAAATATCTTGGTTTATTTTTTGGTAACAAATAAACTGTTTCACTCAAAATTTTAAACATTTCTGATTGAGACTCTCCTACTGCAAGTCCACCCATCGCATAACCATCAAAATTTATTTCTTTTAATCTTTCAATACTATCTTTACGTAAGTCTTTATATAACCCCCCTTGAGTGATTCCAAACAGTGCTTTAGATTTATTGTTACCAAATTCTACTTTACAACGACTTGCCCATTTAATTGAGGTATCGATAGCATTTGATAAAATTTTTTTATCATTAGTGAGTTTTGGGCATTCATCTAAAACCATAATTATATCTGAGTTTAAAGCTTTTTGAACTTTTATGCTTTTTTCCGGACTTAAGATTATCTTTTTACCGTCTATATGTGATCTAAAAATTGCTCCGATATCCTTATCAATTTTATTTAGTTTTGATAAAGACATAATTTGATATCCTCCAGAGTCGGTCAATATTGGTTTTTTCCAATTCATAAATTTATGCAAACCATTAAATTTTTTGATGATATTGACCCCGGGCCTAATCATCAAATGATAAGTATTACCTAAAATTATTTGTGAACCTGTGTCTAAAAGATCATCAGTAAAAACACCTTTTACAGTGCCTTGAGTTCCTACAGGCATAAATGCAGGCGTATCGATACAGCCCTTTGGAGTTAAAATTTTACCCAATCTAGCTTCTTCATCTTGAGTTTTTAACTCAAAGGAGAATTCTTTGATTTTCATTTTTAAATTATTTAGATTTAAGACTTAAAATCTTATCTGGGTCTTTTACTGATCCGCTATTAGGATCTCCTTTTTTAATTAAATCTACAAATTCCATACCTTTAACAACTTTACCAAAAACTGAATATTGTCTGTCCAAGTGAGGGGCCGATTCAAAACAAATAAAAAATTGGCTGTTGGCACTATTTGGATCAGCTGATCTAGCTGCAGATAAAATTCCTCTTACATGAGCTATATCTGAAAATTCTGCTTTTAAATTAGGTAGATCAGATCCACCAGTTCCAGCCAAATTTATATTAAATTCAGGACTACTTGAGTTACCAAATTTTACATCACCTGTTTGAGCCATAAATCCGTCAATTACTCGGTGAAAAACTACGTTATCATACTTGCCTTGATTTGCTAAATCTTGAAATCTTTTAACGTGATTAGGAGCTTTGTCTGGATAAAGTTCTATCTCAACAATTCCATCTTTTAATTTTAATATCATAACATTTTCTTCAGATAATAGATTTGAATTTATTAAACTAAAAAATAAAATAAATAAACAAGTAAATTTCTTCATCAAAATCTATTTTTGAGCATTTTTACAGTTGATTTGGTAACAAACTTATCAATATTTCCATGAAGTTTGGCAATTTCTTTTACAAAGTTTGATGAAATGATTTGATTTTCCACATCAGACATTAAAAACATTGTTTCAATAGTTGAATTCAACTTCTTATTCATTCCTGCTAACTGAAACTCGTACTCAAAATCTGATACAGCCCTTAATCCACGGATTATTACTGAAGCTTGGTATTTTTTGCACAAATTGATAGTTAGTGTGTCAAAAGGGACTACTTTTATTCTATTCTTAATTAGTCTTAGATCTTTAAATAATGAGTCTTTGATGATTGAAATTCTCTCATCTATTGAAAAAAAATAATCTTTATTTATGTTGTCAGTAGTTGCAATTACAATTCTATCAAAAATCTTTAATGATTTTTTTATTACGTCGATATGTCCCAAAGTTATAGGATCAAAAGTTCCTGGATAAATAGCTGTCTTCATAATTATTGAATATTATCTTCTATTTTAATAACAGAAACAACTTTTTCGTTACCTGATAATTTCTTAATTCTTACGCCTTGAGTATTTCTTCCAGCAATTCTTATTTCTTTAACTGCACATCTCATAATGCTTCCTTTGTCAGTTGAAAGGATGATCTCGTTTTCATTTTTGACAACAAGAGAAGCTGCAATATTTCCATTTCTCGGTGAATTTATTATACCAATTATACCCTTACCTCCTCTATTAGTAACACGATAATCTAAATAAGATGATCTTTTTCCAAAGCCATTTTCAGAAACTGACAAGATGTAGTTATCAATGGCATTTTTTATTTTTTTATCTTTACTTATTGTTTTAGAATTAATATTCGAATTGTCTAAAATTGATAGAGATATAACTTTATCTTTATCATTTAATTTTATTCCTTTAATTCCTTTTGAAGATCTGCCTTTGAATAATCTTAATTTTTTTGATTTAAACCTTATACATTTTCCGAATTGAGTACTTAATAGAATATCTTGATCATCTTTACAAATTTTTACACCTATAATCTTGTCATCTTCATCTAGTTTCATTGCAATTTTACCACTATTATTAATATTGATAAAATCTTCTAAAGTATTTTTTCTCACATTGCCTTTGGCAGTAGCGAAGACGATCATCATATTTTTCCATTCAGACTCGTCCTCAGGTAATGGCATTATGGAGCTTATAGCATGATGACTTTTAAGCGGTAAAATATTAAATATTGATTTTCCTTTCGATGCTGCAGTGCCTTCTGGAATTTTATGCGCTTTTATTTTGTATACTAGACCTTGTGTAGAAAAAAATAGAACAGGTGTGTGAGTATTTGCAGTAAATATTTGGACAACGAAATCCTCTTCTCTAGTAGAAATTCCTGTTTTTCCTTTTCCACCTCTTTTTTGAGCTTTCAAGCTACTTAGTGGACTTCTTTTAATATAGCCTTGATTAGTAATACTTATAACAACTGATTCTTTTTGAATAGTTTCTTCAATATTATAGTTAAGTACAGCGTCTATTATTTTTGTCTTTCTTGGTGATCCAAATTTTTCTTTTATTTTTTCTAACTCGTTAGAAATTAATTTGTATAACTCTTTTTTTGAATTTAAAATTTTATTATATTCAATTATTAAATCAGAAAGTTTATTAATTTCTTGCTCTATTTCGCCTATTCCGTAGGCTGTAAGTTTTTGAAGTCTAAGTTCTAAAATTGCATGAACTTGATCAATTGATAATGAGTAAGTTGTTATATTTTTCTTTTTTTCAATTAAATTAATTAATTTTACACTTTTTTTAATTTTCCATTTTTTTGATAAAAGATTTTTTCTTGCAATTTCAGTATTTTTAGAATTTTTTATTAGTTTAACAATTTCATCTATATTCTCGACAGCAGTTGCTAAACCTATAAGGATATGAGCTCTCTCCTCAGATTTTTTTAAATCAAATTTAACTCTTTTAATAACTGTATCTTCTCTAAATTTTATAAATTCAGAAATAAATTCCTTTAAATTTAAAATTTTTGGTTTACTATTAACTATTGCTAAAGTATTAAATCCAAAAGAATTTTCTATATTGGTTAATTTATATAGTTGTCTTCTTACTGTTTCTGGTTCTACAGATTTTCTTAATTCAATAACAACCCTGATGCCCTCTCTATTTGACTCATCTCTAATATCTCTTATGCCTTCAATCTTTTTATCTCTTACTAATTGTGCAATTTTTTCTATCAAAATCGATTTATTAACTTGATAAGGAATTGACTTAATAATTAAACATTCTCTTCCCCCTTTTTTTTCTTCTAAATCAATTTCTCCTCTTATTTTAAAAGAACCTCTTCCCTTATTATAACCTTGTTTAAGAATATCTTTTCCAATTATAATTCCTCCTGTTGGGAAGTCAGGACCAGGTACATGCTTCATTAATTGTGAAATAGTTATATTTTTATTTTGTATATAAGCGATAGTAGCATTTATAACTTCACCTAAATTATGAGGAGGTATACTTGTTGCCATACCAACAGCAATACCACCAGCTCCGTTAACTAAAATGTTTGGATACTGGGATGGAAGGACTACTGGTTCCTTCTCAGTTTCATCGTAATTATTTCTATAATCAACAGTGTTTTTCTCTAAATCCTCTGTTAAATATTGTGCAATCTTTCCTAATTTTGTTTCAGTGTATCGCATTGCTGCTGGAGGATCGCCATCAATAGAACCAAAATTTCCTTGACCAGAAATTAGCGGCAGACTCATAGAAAAATCTTGGACTAATCTTACTAAGGCATCATAGACAGATTGATCTCCATGAGGATGATATTTACCGATTACGTCCCCCACTATTCTTGCAGATTTTCGAAAAGGNTTTGACCAATCATAACCNCCTTTATACATNGCATANATNATTCNTCTNTGAACAGGNTTTAATCCATCTCTNACATCTGGCAAGTGCTCNNCTNACNATNACNCTCATNGCATAAGATAAATAAGATGAACTCATTTCATCTTGAACAAAGATAGGTTTAAATTTGATNTTTTCTATACNTGATTTTTCCATGAATATTAAAACGGGATTTCGTCATCTAAATCAGAAGAATCCTGATTAAGATTATCATTAGGTAAAGAACTTTTTTCCTCTTTTACTAAGTTTGAATTATCACTTTTACTATTTCTACTATCTAACATTGTTAAACTTGAATTATAACTTTGTAAAACTATTTCAGTTGAATATTTGTCTTGTCCGGTTGACTCGTCCTTCCATTTTCTTGTACTTAACTGGCCTTCAACATAAACATTTGCTCCTTTTTTTAAATATTGTTGAACAACGTTTACTAAGCCTTCATTAAATATTACAACTCTATGCCACTCGGTTTTCTCTTTTCTCTCTCCACTAGATTTATCTTTCCAAGTCTGGCTAGTAGCTATNCTCAACCTAGCGACATTTTTGCCGTTTACCATTTGTTTAATATCAGGATCTGCGCCTAAACGACCTATTAATTGTACTTTATTTAAACTGCCTGCCATAATAATTTTGACTAATTTTATGAATTTATTTATTAAAAGTTTAATATTTATAGCATAATTGATTAATAAATATAAGATCATTATTATTTAATAAAAAAAAATGTTGAAAAAAATCGTTGTAAAAGGCGCTAAAGAACACAATCTAAAAAACGTTTCTGTAGAAATACCTAAAGAAAAACTTGTGGTCATTACAGGTCTATCTGGTTCTGGAAAATCATCTTTAGCTTTTGATACTATTTATGCTGAAGGTCAAAGAAGATACGTAGAAAGTCTTTCTTCTTACGCAAGACAATTTTTAGATAAGATGAAAAAACCAAAAGTAGATTTAATAGAAGGCTTGAGTCCAGCAATATCGATAGAACAAAAAAATACATCTAAAAACCCGAGGTCTACAGTTGCTACTGTAACCGAAATTTATGATTATATGCGTGTTTTGTTTGCCAGAGTTGGAGTGCCCTACTCTCCATTTACAGGAAAACCAATTGTATCTCAGCCAATAAGTGAAATGGTGTACAAAATTAGAAAATTACCAAAAAATAATACTATTTATTTATTAGCCCCAATAGTAAGAGGAAGAAAAGGAGANTATAAAAAAGAAATACTTAATTATAAGAAAAGAGGTTTTTCTAAGATTAAAGTTGATGGCAAATATCTAAATATTGATGAATTTCCAAATTTAAATAAAAAAGTAAAACACGATATNTCAATTGTAGTCGATAGAATAGTTATCAATTCAAATTTAGGCAACAGATTGGCAGACAGTGTTGAGACTGCGGTTAACCTATCAAATGGATTATTAGTAGTTGAATATGAAAATGAAACTTTGCCCAAAAAGCATAGAAAAATTGAAAGTATAATGTTTTCCTCAAAATTTTCATGTCCTGAAAGTGGTTTTACTATAGAGGAAATTGAACCTAGATTATTCTCGTTTAATTCACCTTATGGAGCGTGTGAGGAATGCGAAGGAATTGGNCATAACCTTAATGTAGATCCTAACCTCGTTGTAACTGATCCTAAAAAAAGTTTACAAGACGGAGTTATAGAGCCTTGGGCTAAATCTACCTCTATGTACTACGCACAAACGCTTGCCTCATTAGCAAAACACTATAANATTTCTCTCTCAGACCCTTGGAAAAAAATACCTAAAAAGATTCAAGAAATAATTCTATATGGTTCAGATGATGAAGAAATCAAGTTTAATTACGATGATGGATATGAAACATATAACACAAAAAAAACATTCGAAGGTGTTATAAATAACTTAGAAAGACGTTATTTAGAAACTGATAGTGAATGGAAAAGAGAGGAAATTTCTCAATACCAAAGTGAGTCAAGCTGTGAAAAATGCAAGGGCATGAGACTAAAAGATGAAGCTCTCNGTGTTAAAATTAATTCACTTAATATTAGTCAAATTACTGAAAAATCAATTGATGATGCGCAAAAATGGTTTGCAAATTTAGTAAATGTTCTAAACGAAAGAGAAAATAAAATAGCACAACACATTTTAAAAGAAATTAATGAGAGATTAAATTTTTTACTTAATGTTGGGTTAAATTATTTAACGTTATCTCGAGAATCTGGGACTTTATCTGGTGGAGAAGCTCAAAGAATACGTTTAGCATCACAAATAGGTTCAGGATTAACCGGAGTTTTATATGTTTTAGATGAACCTTCAATCGGCTTACATCAGAGGGATAATAAGAAATTAATTAAAGCTTTAAAAAAATTAAGAGATTTAGGTAATACAGTTATAGTTGTAGAACATGATATTGAAACAATGGAAAATTCTGATTACATTATTGATATTGGACCAGAAGCTGGTCTTAATGGTGGTCAAATTGTTGCAGAGGGTAATGTTAAAGAAATAACAAAGAATGAAAAAAGTATAACCGGTAATTACCTATCAGGAAAAAAGTTTATTTCCATTCCTAGAAAAAGAAGATTAGCTAAAAATGGAAGATTTATAGAGATAAGTGGAGCGAGTGGAAATAATTTAAAAAAAGTAAATTTAAAATTACCTGCAGGAGCGTTTACTTGTGTAACTGGTGTATCTGGTAGTGGAAAATCTACTTTAATTTTACACACTTTATATAATGCGTTTAATCTTATGTTAAATAAAAATAAAAGTAGAAAAGTACCTAAGGCCTTCACGGGTTTCAAAGGAACNGANTTAATAGATAAGATTATTAATATAGATCAGTCTCCAATTGGAAGNACTCCAAGATCTAATCCAGCCACATATACTGGTGCATTTGGTCCAATAAGGGATTGGTTTGCTGGGCTTCCAGAGTCTAAGGCTAGAGGATATAAAGTTGGACGATATTCGTTTAATGTTAAAGGTGGAAGATGTGAAACTTGTGAAGGTGATGGGGTAATTACTTATGAAATGCATTTTTTACCTGACGTCTTTATTCCTTGTGATACATGCAAAGGAGCAAGATATAACAGAGAAACTTTAGAAATCAGGTTTAAAAATAAGAATATTGCAGATGTTTTAGATATGACAGTTGAAGAAGGGTGTGAATTTTTTGAAAATATTCAAAACATAAANTCAAAATTAGTCACTTTGAAACATGTTGGATTAGGTTACATGAAAATAGGACAGCAAGCGACCACGCTTTCTGGCGGTGAAGCCCAAAGAATTAAATTGGCTAAAGAGCTATCAAAAAGACCTACCGGTAGAACTCTATATATTCTTGATGAACCAACTACAGGTCTACATTCACATGATATAAAGAAATTATTAGAAATTTTACAAGCTTTTGCAAATACAGGAAACACAGTAGTTGTAATCGAACATAACTTAGATGTTATTAAAACAGCTGATCACATAATAGATATGGGGCCTGAAGGAGGCATAAATGGAGGTGAAATTATAGCTGAAGGAACACCTGAACAAGTATCACAAGTGGAAAAAAGCTATACAGGCAAATTTATTAAAGAATTGTTGGGTAATTCTAATATGAAAAAAACTGCATAATTGATTTAAATTATGTTATAGTATGCTATGATCTCAATACTTCAATCGCTTTCTAAAACAGTTCATATATCATTAGGCTTAGCAATACTGCTACTACTTGGTCTGCATTTTGGTGGTGATGGATTTGCTTTTGATAGATATTTTTTTAGTTGGTTGTTTAGGTATTTACATGTTTTGACTGGGATTATGTGGATAGGTTTACTCTGGTATTTTAACTTTGTTCAAATACCATCTATGCCTAATATCCCTGATGAACAAAAACCTGCTATAGGAAAAGTTATAGCACCAAAAGCTTTATTTTGGTTCAGATGGGCAGCATTAGGAACAATTATTACTGGATTAATTGTTTCATATTTAAATGGTTACACACATGAAGCTATGACATTAGGTATTGGAAACGGCTATGGAAAAAATACTGCCATTGGAATAGGAATGTGGTTAGGTATCATTATGGCTTATAATGTATGGTTTGTAATATGGCCTAATCAAAAAAAAGCACTAGGGATTATAGACTCTACTCCTGAAGAAAAAGCAAAATCAGCAAAAACTGCAATGTTGTTTTCAAGAACTAATACATTACTTTCTTTTCCAATGTTGCTTTCTATGGTAGCAGCTCAAAATTTATATTAATTTTTAAGGAACTATTTTTTCTTCTTTTTTTTCAAGAGTTTTATAACTTACTTTAAAATATTTTAAGATTGGAGAGGCTACAAAAATTGAAGAATAAGTTCCAATAAAAATTCCCAGTATCATAGCAAAAGAAAAACCTCTTAAAATTTCTCCACCTAAGATATAAATAGATAATAAAGCTAATAATGTAGTAAGAGAGGTTATTATTGTTCTTGAAAGCGTTTCATTAACTGAAAGATTTGCAATATCACTTATATCTAATTTTGTGTATTTTGATAAATTTTCTCGAATACGATCATAAATTACAACTGTATCATTCATAGAATACCCTACGATTGTTAAAACTGCAGCAATAATTGAGAGATTAATTTCTAAAGACAAAATTGAAAATATTCCAATTGTAATTATTACATCATGAAATAATGCAACTATAGAACCTAAACTAAATTGCCATTCAAATCTAATCCATATATAAAATAACATCGCTGCCAAAGATAAAGATATTGCTATAATTCCAGATTTTAAAAGTTCAGAACTTACTTTGGGGCCAACATTTTCTACCCTTCTAAAATTTACTTCTGTATTAAGATTTTTAATTAAAGTTTTTTTAATATCTGGNATTAGATTGTTATTATTCTCTTTTCTTTGTTCAACTTTGATTAAATAATCCCCCTTTTCACCAAATTCTTTTACATTTACGTCTCCTAAATTCATAGATGAAAGTGTTGATCTTATTTGAGAAATACCTACTTTTGTGCTTTCTGTTCTTAATTCAATTAATGTACCTCCTTTAAAGTCGATACCATAATTGAGACCTTTTAAAAAAATGAAAATAATACTTAAAATAAAGAAAATTACAGAAATAATATTTGCTGTTTTAAATTTTGAAGAAAAATCGATTTTTTTATCAATCATAAACTTATTCTACTTTCCTTTTTGTTCAAAATTATTAATGAAGTTATATGCCTAGCTAAAAAATAAGCAGAAAATAAAGTTGTTAATATTCCTATTCCTAATGTAATCGCNAAACCCTTAATAGGTCCTGATCCAAATGCAAAAAGTATAACTGCAGCAATTAAAGTTGTAATATTTGCATCCAAAACAGTTATTTTCGCTTTAGAATAGCCTATGTCAAAAGCATGAATAATTGATTTTTCCGTTTTTAATTCTTCTTTAATTCTCTCAAAAATAAGAACATTTGCATCAACAGCCATTCCAACTGTTAAAATTATTCCAGCTATTCCTGGTAATGTAAGTGTTGCCTCGAAAATAGTTAAAATTCCTACTAACATTATTAAATTCGCTATAAGTGCCAAATTGGCAATTATCCCAAAAATTTTATATTTATAAAACATAAAAATAATCACTAAAATAAAGCCAATGACTAGCGATTTAATTCCAGAATTAATGGAGTCCTGACCAAGGTCAGGTCCAACTGTTCTTTCNTCAACAACGTTCAAAGGTGTTGGTAAAGCTCCAGATCTTAATAATAAGGCTAGGTCTGTTGCTTCTTGAAATGAAAAATTACCTGATATCATTCCATTTCCAGAAGTAATAGGTTCATTAATAGATGGTGCACTAATTATCTTTCCGTCCAAAATAATTGCTAATCTTCTTCCTACATTGTCTGTAGTAGTTCTTCCAAATTTTTGTGCTCCTAATCTATCTAAAGTAAAAGACACAGTTGGTTGATTTGCCTGATTGTTAAAATTTGGTTGTGCATCAATTAGGTTTTCTCCACTCATAACTATTCTTTTACTAANTTTTAGCTCTTCACCAGTTTCAGAGATAAGTTTCTCTACACCAAATTCTTCATTATCCTCAACGAGTCTAAAATTTAATTGAGCTGTTTTTCCTAAAAGACTTTTTATTCTTTCAGGATCTTTCAAACCAGGGAGTTCTACCAAAATTCTTTTTTCTCCTCTTTGTAAAATAGTTGGTTCTTTGGTTCCGACATCATCTATTCTACGTCTAACAATTTCAATAGATTGATTTAAAGCTGAATTATTTATTGAAAGTAAACCAAACTTTGAAAATAAAACTTCAATTCTTTTTTGTTTAATCTCTAAATCTAATTCGTATGAGTTATATTTGTCAATATAGGGATTTACCATATTATCTTTTTTTGAGAAAAATAAAACTTTAAATTTTTCAATATCTGATAATACAAAACTTAATTTTTTATCTTCAATCTTAAAATTTGAATAATCCAGATTATTNTCTTTTAAAATCTTTTTTAAGGGAATTACTTTTGACTGTATCTTTTCTTTAACAAGTGGATCAGAATCAATTTCAAGAAGAAGATAAGANCCTCCTTGNAGATCAAGTCCTAAATTNACCTTTTTATNTAAATAAATTTTACTTTCATTTTGAAAATTTAACAGAGAAAAAAAACCTATAAATAAAAAAATAAAGTAAATTAAAAAAACGTTTATTTTAGAAAAATTTAACACAAAAAAGAACTACTTTTTAACTTCTTCTTTTTTNAGCAAACTTGTAATTGTTGACTTTATTATTTGAACTTTAACATTGTCGCCTATATTAACTTCTATACGATCATCTTCCATTACTCTGTCGATAGTCCCTATAATACCACCCGAAGTTATTATTTCATCGCCTCTTTTTAAAGACTCGACCATTGCNTTGTGGTCTTTTACTCTTTTTTGTTGAGGTCTTATTAAAAAGAAATAAAAAATTACAAAAATTAAAATTAATGGAATGAATTGTACTATACCGTCGCTCATAAAAGATAATTATAATAAAAGTGTTCTTTAAACAAGAAAATAATAATCAAATTTTATCTAAATTATTCATATATTTTTTTAATATTGTTGGGATAGTAATTGTGCCATCAGAATTTTGGTAATTTTCTAACAACGCAATCATTAGTCTACCAACTGCCAAACCAGAGCCATTAAGTGTTCCAACAAAATTACTTCCTTTTGTAGATTTAAACTTTGCACCCATACGTCTAGCTTGAAATGTACTACATGAAGAACAGCTTGAAATTTCTCTATAATTATTTTCTGAAGGTATCCAAACTTCTATATCGAAAGTTTTTTCAGCACTAAATCCCATATCTCCAGAGGATAATAGCATTACTTGATAAGGTAACTCTAATTTTTTTAAAATCTCTTCAGCACAGTTTAACATTCTCTCTAATTCATCTTTGCAGTTGTTTGGCTCAACAATACTGACTAATTCGACTTTATAGAATTGATGTTGTCTCATTATTCCTCTTGTATCTTTACCATAACTTCCAGCTTCCTTTCTAAAACATGGAGTAGATGCAACGAATCTCATTGGAAGATCTTTTNAATTTAAATTACTATTTTTTACTATATTTGTAAGGACAACTTCTGCCGTAGGAATAAGAAATTTTCTTTCATCAGAATTATTAAGTTTTAATTCAAACTGATCTTCCTCAAATTTAGGAAGTTGTCCAGTTCCAAACATTACATCTTCATTCACTATTAATGGAGGTGAGATTTCAATATATTTGAATTGGTTTACATGAATATCTAACATGAAGTTAATCAAAGCTCTTTCCAATTTTGCGAAATTATCTCGTAACAATACAAATCTTGATCCTGATAATTTTGTAGACGTATCAAAATCAATACCTTTGTTTTTTTGTCCTAACTCTACATGAGATTTTAATTTAAAATCAAATTTTTTTGTATTACCAAATTTCCTTATTAATTTGTTGCCTTTTTGATCTTTAGCAACAGGTACATCTTCCGTTGCGATGTTAGGCAAATTAAAAATTATTTGATTAATCTCTTTTTGAGTACTTTTCTGATTGGATATGATCTTTTCAATTTCATTTGAAAGTTTTTTAGATTTTTCAAAATTAGATTTTTCTTTTGATTTTGATAAAGCTTTTTTTTCTTGTTCCAAAAGTTCCTTTTTATTAATAAGCTCTCTATTGATTTTATCTTTTTGTTCAAAATCTTTTACATCGAAATCTAAATTTCTGTCTTTAAATTTCTTTTTATATATTTCTAAATTATTTCTTAAATCTTTAATGTTATGCATTACTATTCATTTTCGGTTTTTTTCTTTTCAGTAAATCTTACAGTGATAATAGATAGTTCATAAAGTAATAATAAAGGTATTGCTAGACCAATTTGAGTAATAGGATCTGGCGGTGTTAGTATAGCTGCAACAGTAAAAATAATAACTATAACATACCTTCGTCTACTTTTAAGGTATCTTGAATTTACAACTCCAATTCGTGCCAACAAATTTAATAATATAGGTAATTGAAAACTTATACCAAACGCGAAAATCAATCTCATTATTAAAGATAAATATTCGTTAACCTTAGCTTCTAACTGAATCGGTAAACTAGAGTTAGATCCAATAGTTTCAAAAGATAAAAAGAATTTTATAGCTAAAGGCATGACTAAATAATAAACTAATACACCTCCTAAAAGAAAAAGTATCGGAGTAGATACTAAATACGGAAGGATAGCCCTTTTTTCATTTTTATATAATCCAGGGGCAATAAACTTATATATTTGTATTAATAATATTGGGCTTCCTAGGAATATAGCAGTAAAAAAGGCAACTTTTAAATAAGTGATAAAAGTTTCATGTAACGCTGTGAAAATTAAGCGTCTAGAATTTAAATCATCTCTCACAGCATTTGCATATGGTTCAACTAAAAAATTATAAATTTGCTCTGCAAATGTATAAGAAAGGATAAAAATGATTAGAATAAATACAATTGATTTTAATAATCTAGATCGTAGCTCAACAAAATGACTAGCAAAAGAATTTGGGTTAGTCATTTGTTTTATCTTTTGTATTGTCTTTTTTTGAAATTTCTTTATCTAAATCAATTTCGTCAGTTACTGAAGAAACTTCTTTTTGAAAATTACTGAAGGTATTTTTTAATTTGCCCACGTAAGATCCTATTTTTTTTAATGCAACAGGAAATTCTTTTGGACCTAAAACTAAAATAGCAATGATAACTACTGCTAATATCTCTAACCAACCAATTTGAGGCATTTAAGATTATTTGTTTTCGGAATTTGAATTATCAGAATTATTATTATTGTCTTCGTTTTTTGAAGTTACATCATCTGACATACCTTTTTTGAAACTTTTAATTCCTTTAGCAAGGTCTCCCATGATACTCGAAATTTTACCTTTACCGAAAAGTATAACAACAAGTATTGCAATAATTATAATGCCTGTCCAACCAATATTTCCCATAAATTATTTATATACAATAATCTTAATTAAATAAATATCTTTATTTATCTGAATCGGTAGTTTTCTTAATTGCGTCTTCAATATCGTCGTAAATATTCTGTTTTTCGTTTATAGATTGCTCTTTAAAAAACTTTCCAGTACCAAAAATAGATTTATCTATGGTAGATGTATCTATTAGTCCGGCTGATCCTAGTTCGTCTATAGTAGGTAAATCCGATAATTTTTGAATATTAAAATGATTTAGAAAATTATCAGTAGTACCATATTGAATTGGTTTGCCTGGAACATCTTTACGTCCAGCAGGTCTAACCCAATCAAGTTCAAGCAAAACATCTAAGGTGTTTGTTGCAAATGAAACTCCTCGAATTTCTTCTATTTCTGATCTTGTAACAGGCTGATGATAAACTATGATAGATAAAGTTTCTATTGTTGCCTTTGTCAACTTTTTTTGAGTTGACTTTTGTAAAGACATAAGTTTTGATAAATCTTCAGCTGTTCTAAAAGACCATTTGTTTTTTAAACAAACTAAATTTATTCCTCTATTTTTATAAGTTTCTCTAAGTTTATTTAAAATCTTTAAAACATTTACATTAGACTGAATTCTCTTTTCAATAGTCTCAATGTCTAATGGCTCAGATGCAGCAAAAAGAATAGCCTCAACTTGACGTTCAATTTTAGAAAATCCAGGTGAAAATGAAATAATATTATTTTTATTTTTCATTAATTTAAGTTTTTTTAATCATTATTTTTTCAAAAATTTTATTTTGTAAAATACTAACACTGCCAGACTTTACTAATTCTAAACTAGCTGCAAATATTCCAGCTAAACCTGTTTTTTTCATTTTCTTATTTAAATAAAATTTTGGGATTAATTCATTGATATTCTTCCAATCATTTAGTTTATCAAAATTATTTTCAATTAATTTAATCGCTTCTTCGGTAGCAAAGACTGGAAGTTTTGGAATATTGATTTTTTGAAATGTTCTTTGCATTTGCATATTTGAATATGTTTTTAATAATTCATATAGTGAAATGTCGTATTCAGGGGTATTTGATGATCTTATACCTCCTTTCATACCTCTGGTAAAAATGTGAACACCTAACCTTTTTCTTTTTAACATCTGATCAGAAAGAATTCTAATTAATTCAAGTTTTTTTAATTGAAGTTTTAATTTTTCGGCAACTTCTAGAGCCTTAAAATCATCATCTTCATCCTCGGGTAATAATAGTTTTGATTTAAGATAAGCTAGCCAAGTTGCCATTAATAAATATTCAGAGGCTGTTTCTAAATTTAAATTTGCATTTGTTTTGATAAAATCTAAAAATTGATCTGCTAATTTAGTTATTGAAATTTCTGCTAAATTAACTTTTTGAGATTTAGCTAAATCCAATAAAACTTGAAGTGGGCCATTATAATTTGGAATATCAATTGAAATTTGATTTAGATTGTTTGATTCCATCTACTTATTTTAACCTAAAAATTTGTAGAATTCTGAAGTTTTTTTTCTTGTGAAAGCGTCTATATATGGGACTGATTTTATTAATTTAAGTGTATCTTTATAATTACCCGCACAATAAAGAACTAAATTACAACCTGCTAATAATGATTTTTGGGCGTTTGTAACCAAATCGAACTTCAAAGCTTTCATTGAAATATCATCTGAAATTAATATTCCTCTAAATTTTAGTTTTTTTCTTATAATTTTCTTGATTATTTTTTTTGAAAATGTTGCAACATTTTCTTTATCTATTTTTAAATAAAGTACATGAGCAGTCATTGCAAAATGAGAAGAGATTGATTTAAAAGGAAAAAAATCAGATTTATTAAGCTTGCTAAATTTATCTTTTACTTTTGGCGTATTTATATGACTATCAGATGATGCACATCCGTGTCCCGGTATATGTTTAATTACATTTGCTATTTTATTAACTTTATAATTCTTTATACAAGCCTCGCCTAATTTTCTTACAATTAAAGGATTTTTAGAAAAACTTCTATGACCAATTATTTTATTAGTTTTTTTTTGCAATACATCTAGGACAGGTACGGTATTAATATTAGCTCCAATTTTTTTTAAGATTAAACAAAGTGAATTTATATAATCTTTATAAATCTTTAATGAAATTTTTGAAGAGATATTAAAAATATCTCCAAATAGTTTTTGTGTAGCTTTATGCTGTATTATACCTCTTAATCTTGATACTTTTCCGCCCTCTTCATCAATAAGAATTGGAAATTTTTTATCTTTACTTATTCTGCGTATTTCTTGTGTAAGTTTTTTTAATTGAAATATAGATTTTACGTTTCTATTAAAAAGTATTAAACCCCACGGTCTTTCATTTTTTATCAACTGTTTTTCTTTAGTTGTAAGTTTAATTCCTTTAATACTGATTATAATAGCCTTTTTTTTCATTTTATTTTTAATAAATTCCAAAAATTTCTGGGCTTTGTTTCATTAATTTCTTCATTAAAACCTGAATTAAACTCAATCACATCGTTTGTATCATTTTTCAATATTGGAAGATTTACACTTTTGTCTTTTAAATTTGTCTCTATGTTAGTTCTATTGTTTGTTATATTAGTAATATTTTGAATTGAAAAATAATATTTATAAATAGATATGAAAAATAAAATACAACATAAAATTAAGAATAAATTAACAATATTTTTTAACATCACATTTTTTCAGGTGTAGATACACCTAGAATGTTCATTCCATTTTTAATTACAATCGCTATCAAATAAATAAAAGATAATGACTCTGATCTTTTTATTTTACCTTTTTCAATAAATTTAAAATTTTCATCCTCATTGCCTTTGCTCCAATATGAATGAAATAAAGTTGAAAGCTCATATAAATAAAAGGGAATTTTATGAGGTTCAAATTTATAAGAGGCGGACTCTACAATTTTTGGCCACTCGAAAACTTTTCTTAAAATCTTCTTTTCATATTCATTTAGATTAAACGACTCAGAATTAATAATAATATTATCTGACAAATTTTTATCTAATGTTCTTATAATTGAATTAATTCTAGCATATGCATATTGAACATAATACACTGGGTTATCTTTTGTTTTTTCTTTAACTTTATCAAAATCAAAATCTAACTCTACA
>NHHO02000010.1 GCA_002171035.2 Candidatus Pelagibacter sp. TMED165 | reverse complement strand
TCCCCATCGAGCATTTGCTGCATTCAAAGCATATCTTGCATTATCTACCGGAACAACTAATTGCGGACCAGCAATTTTTGCAATTTCATCATCTACATTAGTTGTGGTTATTTTAAATTCACTACCCTCATCTATCAAATATGAAATCGACTTAAGGAATTGAGTATACTTATTTTTATCAAATTTATCTTTAAGATTAGCTAAATGCCATTCATCTATCTGCTTTTGAATGTTTTCTCTTTTTTCTATAAGTTTTTTATTTACCGGAGAAATTTCATGAACTTCTTTTGAAAATTTGTTCCAAAAATTATCTTGATTAATATCTGTTCCAGGTAAAACTTCATTATTGATAAAATCAAATAATGTTTTGTCTACTTTTAAGAAGTTAGTTGTTATAAATTTCATATAGCACCAAAATTACCCCATCTGTATTGGTACCTGAGAGAATTACTCCTTCGGTGAGAACTTGTCTCTTTCCAGAATATTTTTTTACGGTCCTTTTGCCTGAGAGTTTCCGGGGTGGTTGCTCCTTCGGCGCTACACTTAAGTAGTCTCTCCCGTATTTTTCAATATTTTCTCTTAGTAAAACTTTAAAGTCAAATGATAATTAACCTCAGTTTATTGACAATTTCCTGACTTATTTTGATTCTATTAAAGAGTGAATTATTATAGAAATAAACTATGAAAAATTATCTAGAATTTGAAAAAGAGATAAAAACTCTAGAAGATGAAATGGAACTTCTTAAAAATCCTGGTAATGAGAATATATCAGAGGTTGATACTAGTAAAATTAAATCAACTCAGGATCAAATTAATTCAAAATTAAAAAGTATTTATTCAAATTTAAATAGCTGGCAAAAAACACAAGTAGCCAGACATGAAGACAGACCTAGGGCAAGTTTTTATATTAAAAAAATTTTTAAAGATTTTACTCCTTTATCAGGCGATAGATATTTTGGAGATGATAAATCTGTTACCGCAGGTTTTGGATTAATAAATGAAAAATCTGTTTTAATAATTGGTCAAGAAAAAGGAGAAGACTTAAATACTCGAATAGAAAAAAACTTTGGTATGATGAGTCCAGAGGGTTACAGAAAGTGTATAAGATTAATGAACTTGGCAGACAGATTTAAAATTCCAATAATTACTTTTATTGATACACCTGGTGCTTATCCCGGAATAGGAGCTGAACAGAGAGGTCAGGCATCAGCAATTGCTCACTCGATTGAATGTTGTATGTCGCTTAAGGTTCCGAATATCTCAGTGATAATTGGTGAAGGTGGATCTGGAGGAGCTATTGCACTTGCTTCATCTAATAAAGTCATAATGCTAGAAAATTCAATTTACTCCGTTATATCTCCTGAAGGATGCGCCTCAATTTTGTGGAGAGATCCAGGTAAATCTTTGGAAGCTGCAGAAGCAATGAAACTCTCAGCTCAAGACCTACTTAAACTTGGGATTATAGATGAAATAATACCTGAACCTTTAGGCGGAGCACACAGAAACCACGATGAAATTGCCCATAATATAAAAAGTATTATTTTAGAAAATATAAATTATTTTGAAAATATGAGCTCAGAAGAAATTTTTGTACATAGAAAAAATAAATTTCTTAAGATTGGAAGAGAAGGAGGTTTCACCAGGTCTTCAGTCAAAGGAGAAACAGGATTGGAGTTCAAAGAGTCGATATTTTTGAAACTTAAAAGAATTTTTGCTCAAAATAAATATATACTATCGGTTTTAAGCATCGTTATTATTGCCTCAATAATTGCATTTCTTAACTAAATATTGTGGCAAAATAGCAAATTTCTACAATAAAAACCTATTTAATTTTAAACAAAACTTGACAATTTTATCATTAATCTATTAAAGATGCTCAGTTAGTATAATTGCTAACATTAGTTAAACAAATAAGGAAAAGTAAACACAATGAGTACACTAAAAGGTAAAGTAAAGTGGTTCAATGGAACTAAAGGTTACGGTTTTATTGAAAGAGAAGACAAAGAAAAAGACGTGTTCGTTCACTCTTCAGCAGTTAGAGAAGCTGGTTTAAAATATTTAAANGAAGGTGATGAATTAACGTTTGAAGTGGAGAGCACGGANAAAGGTCCTGCTGCAGTNAAATTGCAGAAAANNTCTTAATTCTAAATTTTCCAAATCATTAATTAGCGGGACATAGGCNATTTAGCNTATAGTCCCGTTAATTTTACCCTTGAAAAAGACANAATTNTTTCTTANATAGANANTAATGANNAAAANANNCNNATTTCNAACTNNNTCACATTCTCANAGAATGCACGCTAGGCTNTTGCTTAGCTAANTCATTANANATTTTAAAATACAAATTTATTAATAATTAATATAAAAAGGAGTTAGGCAGCAGTAGCTCAGTTGGTTAGAGCACTAGTTTGTGGAACTAGGGGTCGGTGGTTCGAATCCACCCTGCTGTACCAAAAAATGACAAAAGATAAATTAAAGAAACCTTCAAAAGAGCTTCCGTTAGGGTTTGTTGATAGGCAAGAAAAAGAATTACTAGTGCGTGATTTCATAATTTCTAACATAAAGAAAGTTATGATCAAGTATGGATTTCAATATCTCGAAACTCCAAGTTTTGAGTTTACGGAGAGTATTGGAAAATTTTTACCAGATAAGGAGAGACCTGATGCGGGTGTTTTTTCATTTCAGGATGAAAAAAATTGGCTGTCGTTAAGATATGATTTGACTGCACCGTTGGCTAGATACGTAGCAAAAAATTATTTAGAGATACCAAAACCTTTTAAAAGATATCAAGTTGGAACAGTATGGAGAAATGAGAAACCTGGACCAGGAAGGTATAGAGAATTTTTACAATTCGACGCAGATTTTGTTGGCACAAAAAGCTTACAAGCTGATGCAGAATTATGCGTTTTGATTTCTGAAATACTCGAGAATTGTGGATTGAATAAAAAAGAATATATAATTAAAATTTCATCGAGAAAAATTACAGAAGAAATATTCAAAAAAATTAAAATAGATAGCAATAAGCAAAAATTAATTGCCCTTAGGGCTTTAGATAAAATTGATAGGTTAGGCTGGGGCGGAGTTAAAGAATTACTGGGAAAGGGACGAAAAGATAAGTCTGGAGATTTTACCAAAGGGGCAAATCTAAGTTCACAAAATATAGAATTTATAGAAAAAGAATTGAAAAATAAATCATCGGAAACAGATGATTTAAAAGAAATTTTAAAAATATTTAACAATTACAATTTTAGTAATTTTGAGGTTGATCCATCTGTCATAAGGGGACTAGAATATTACACAGGCCCAATCTTTGAAGTGAATTTAAAATTTGATGTTAAAAACAATAAAGGACAAGTTATACAATTTGGTTCAATTGGAGGCGGTGGTAGATACGATAATCTTATAAATAACTTCGGCAATTATGAAGCTCCAGCAACAGGTATTTCTATAGGATTAGACAGATTGGTTTATGCACTCATGCAGAAAAAAGAGTTTAAAGTAAAACAAACAAAACCTGTTGTTATTTGTATTTTCGACAAAAGTTCGATGAAAGAATATATCAAATTACAAACAGTATTAAGATCAGCAGGCATTAGCGCTGAAATTTACCCTGGAGAAGGAAAACTAAAAAAACAGATGGAATATGCAAATAAAATAAAATCACCAGCTGTTGTACTTTACGGAGAAAATGAAATCAAAACAGGTAAACCAACTTTGCGAAACCTTGTTTCAGGAAATGAAAAATCAATAACAATTAACGAGCTTGTAAATGAAATCAAAAAAATTATCTGAACAAATAATTAAAACTTTTAGAAGTAGCGGATTCATATTGTCGGAGCCAGATGTGCTATTAGACTCAGAATATATTATAGAAAGATCTGGTGAAAAATTCAGAAGCTCAATGCTTACTTTTGAGAGCAAAAACGGAAAAACCATGTGTTTAAGACCAGATCTAACAGTAGCCTCTTGTATTAATTATTTACAAAAAAAAACAAAATCAAAAATTTATTACTCAGGTCAAGCTTACAGAAGGTCAGATCAAAAGAATTCTGATTTCATAAACGACCAACTCGGAATAGAAATTTTTGGTTCTAAAAATCAAATTCACGATGATTATAAAATTATTTCGACAATTTTAAATTCTGCAAAAAAAATTAAAAGTAAAAAAATTCAAGTTAAAGTAGGTGATGTAAGTTTATTTAAAAGTTTAATCAATTCACTTGATATGCCTGAAAGATGGAAACTAAGATTAATAAGACACTTTTGGAGACCAAAATATTTTGAAGATCTTTTAAAAAGACTGGAGAAGAATTCAGATATTGACGCTGAATCATTTGATACGGATAAAAGAAGGTTTTTTGAAATGAGAAAGATGGATCAAGAAAAAGTAATTGCTGGGAGATCAATATATGAAATATTAAATAGATTTGATAAAAAAATAAAAGATCCAAGATCTTTTAAAGAAGGGAAAAAAATTGTTACGATTATTAGATCATTTCTTAAAATCAATTGTAAGTTATATCAATTAGAAAAAAAACTTTCAGAATTTACTAGAAAAAATAATCTTAAAAAAAATACTTTTAAAGAATTCAAGTCAATTCAAAATCTAAAAAAACTTAAACAAGATGTAAATTTTATTTCTAATTTTGGAAGAGATATAGAGTATTATACTGGAATAGTATTCGAAGTATTTGCAGGACATAAAGAAATTGCAAGAGGAGGTCGATATGACGGTCTACTTAAAAGTTTAGGAGCTAAAAAAAATATTCCAGCTGTTGGTGCAGCAATTAACTTAAAAAATATATGAAGAATATGATTACTATAGGGTTGCCAAGTAAAGGACGATTAAAAGATAAAGCAATATCTTTTTTTGAAGGTAATAATTTAAAAATTTTACAAAGTGACAAAGAGAGAAATTATTTTGCTACTATTGAAAATAAATCTAATGTAAAAATTATTTATTTACATGCTAAAGAAATTATTCAAAGACTTGGAGATGGCACTCTTGATATTGGAATATCAGGCTTAGATCTTTTAAATGAGTCTGAAAAAAATTTAAAAGATAAAATTATTATAAAAAAAAAACTTAATTTTGGAAAAGCTAATTTAGTTGTTGCGGTTCCTAATGATTGGATTGATGTTCAGACAATTGCTGATCTAGAAGAAGTATCTTTTGATATAAGATCTAAAAGAAATACTAGATTAAGAGTTGCAACAAAATACCCTAACCTTACTAACGACTTCTTAAGCTCTAAGGGAATTACTCAATACAAGTTAATACCTAGTTTAGGCGCTACCGAAACTTATCCTTTTATAGGTTCCTCAGAAATTATTACAGACATAACTTCTACTGGTAAAACCTTAGCAGATAATAATCTTAGGGTTTTAAAAGATGGAGAGATTTTAGGATCAACAGCATGTTTATTTGTTGCAAAAAAAAAGGCTGCGAAACTGCAGCCTTTTTTAAATTCTTTGAATTAAGTGAAATTACATTCCCATTCCACCCATACCACCCATTCCGCCCATACCACCTCCCATTGGAGGCATGGCAGGAGCTGAGTCTTTTTCCTCTGGTTTATCTGCAATCATAGCTTCAGTTGTAATTAGTAAACCCGCAATAGAGGCGGCATCTTGAAGTGCAGATCTAACTACTTTTGTTGGATCTATAATTCCTTTGGAGAACATATCTACATATTCTTCATTTTGGGCATCATAACCTTGAGTATTCTTTTTCCCCTCTAAAAGTTTTCCTACCACAACTGATCCATCTACACCTGCGTTAGCAGTAATTTGTCGAACGGGAGCTTGAAGAGCTTTTTTAACTATTTCTACTCCAGCTTTCTGATCATCGCCTTTAACCTTTAGATTGTCTAAATCTTGTGCAGCGTATAGAAGTGCACATCCACCACCTATTACAACTCCTTCTTCAACAGCTGCTCTAGTTGCGTTAAGCGCATCCTCAACACGATCTTTTCTTTCTTTTACTTCAACTTCAGTAGCACCGCCTACTTTGATAACAGCTACACCGCCAGCTAATTTAGCTAGTCTTTCTTGTAGCTTCTCTTTATCATAATCTGAAGTAGTCTCATTTATTTCTGATCTTATTTGATTACATCTTGCTTCTATGTCAGATTTTTTACCTTCGCCAGCTACTATTGTACTATTTTCTTTATCAATCTTAACTCTTTTACAAGAGCCTAAGTTACTTATTTTTACGTTTTCAAGCTTAGTTCCTAGATCCTCTGAAATTACTTGTCCCCCTGTTAATATCGCTATATCTTCTAACATAGATTTTCTTCTATCACCGAAACCAGGTGCTTTAACAGCAACAACTTTTAATCCACCTCTTAATTTGTTTACAACTAAAGTTGCCAGAGCTTCACCTTCAACATCTTCAGATATTATCATTAAAGGTCTATTAGCTTGAACTACAGACTCCAATAAAGGAACCATTGGTTGTAAATTTGTTAACTTTTTTTCTACTAAAAGTACTAAAGGATTATCTAGCTCGGTTGTCATTTTTTCTGTGTTAGTAACAAAATAAGGAGATAGGTATCCCCGATCAAATTGCATACCTTCAACAACATCAAGTTCAGTCTCAACACTTTTTGCTTCTTCAACTGTAATTACACCTTCATTACCAACTTTTTGCATAGCTTTAGATATCATTTCACCAATTGATTTTTCACCATTAGCTGAAATAGTTCCAACTTGAGCCACTTCTTCGTTAGCTTTAACTTTTTTTGATGAGGTTTTCAATTTGTTAATCACATGTTCAACTGCTTTATCTATACCTCTTTTTAAATCCATTGGGTTCATGCCAGCAGTGACGTATTTAAGACCTTCATTAACTATAGATTGAGTTAAAATTGTTGCAGTTGTTGTTCCATCTCCAGCATTGTCGTTTGTTTTGCTAGCAACTTCTTTGACCATTTGAGCACCCATGTTTTCGAATTTGTCCTCAAGATCAATTTCTTTTGCAACTGAAACTCCATCCTTTGTAGTTCTAGGTGCACCATATGACTTATCCATTACCACATTTCTTCCTTTTGGTCCTAAAGTTACTTTAACTGCGTTAGCCAGGGTGTTAACACCTTTAAGCATTTTGGATCTCGCCTCAGTATCAAATTTAATTATTTTTGCCATAGTTAACTCCTTTAAAAATTATTTTTTATTTTTTGATATTCCCATAATGTCAGACTCTTTCATTATGCTATATTCTTTGCCGTCTATTTTTACTTCCGTTCCGGACCATTTCCCAAACAAGACAATATCTCCAACTTTTACATCCATAGGAACTGTTTTCCCAGACTCAGTTTTAGCTCCTCCACCTACAGCAACAACTTCTCCCTCTTGAGGTTTTTCTTTTGCAGTATCAGGTATTATTATTCCACCTGCAGTTTTTTCGTCACTATCGAGCACTTTAATTAGCACTCGGTCATGTAAAGGTCTAAATTTCATACGTTTTTCTCCTGTAAATTTATATGTACGTTTGATATGGTATTTTTTGCTTAAATTTCAAGTGTTTATTAATAATAACCACAAAAATCGCGATATTGCTATATTTTAACATCTTTTTTATAAGATAATAAAAGGACAATTATAAATTGAAGAAGCTACAACATTTATCTGAAATACATGATTTGTACGATGCCTATATAATCGATTTATGGGGTGTAATGCATAATGGAATAAATTTACACAAGGATGCCATTAATGCAGTTGAAAATTTGAAGAAAAAAAAAAAGAGGGTAATCTTCCTTTCTAATGCTCCGAGACCAACCTTGAACGTGATTAAATTTTTAAAAAAATTAAAAATGGATGAATATTTATTAGAAAATGTTTTAACTTCAGGTGAGGCAGCAATAAAATCAATACAAGAACAAAAGTACGGAAAAAACTTTTATCATTTGGGACCAGAAAGAGATAATTCCCTTTTTGAAGGATTAGAAAAAAATAAATCAGGTCTAAATAATTCGGATTTTATTTTATGCACAGGATTATTTGATGGCAAAACCAATGATTTAGATTTCTATCATAACCTTTTAAAAGATCATTTTAATAAAAAGTTTATTTGTACAAATCCTGATTTAACTGTTCATAGAGGCCAAGTTGCTGAGTATTGTGCGGGCACAATTGCACAAATTTTTGAAAAGATTGGAGGAAAAGTTATTTATTTTGGTAAACCACATAAAGAAATATATGATTTATGCTTAAGGAATAACGAACGAACCTTAGTAATAGGAGACAATTTAAGGACTGATATTAAGGGAGCAAATAATTTAAATTTAGACTCAATATTTATTACAGACGGTGTTCATCGATCTGAATTTAATAGTATAAAAGAACTTAATAATTTAGTTTACAATTACGGAGTGAAAACAAATTTTTTTCAAGATAAACTGGTCTGGTAAAATGAAAATATTTAAAAATTTTAATATAGGGAAAAAATTTCAAAACTCTGCCTTAGCTATTGGTAATTTTGATGGAGTTCATTTAGGACACAAAAGAGTTTTTTTAACAGCAAGAAACATAGCAAAAAAAAATAAGATATATTTTGGAGCTCTAACATTTGAACCGTTACCTGTTATGTTTTTCAATAATTCAATTAAAAATCATCGTGTTAATAATTTATCACAAAAAATTAGATTATTGAAAAAGCAAAAATTTGATTTTCTTATAATTAAAAAATTTGATAGAAAATTTTCTAGAGTTAATTATCTGGATTTTATAAATAAAATTATACACCAAAAATTGAAATGCAAATTTCTTTTTGTAAGTAAAAATTTTAAATTTGGAAATAAAAGAAAAGGTAATATTACAAAACTTAAATTTCATCAAAGCAAATATAATTTTAGAACAGTTTTGACCAAACCAGTAACAAAAAATAAAAAAGTTATCTCATCAACAATTATAAGAAGACTTATTAATCAAGGGAAAGTAAATGAAACTAGAAAGCTTTTGGGGCGGCCTTGGGAAATTCAAGGCACTGTTATTAAAGGAAATCAAAGGGGAAGAAAAATTGGCTTCCCCACATGCAATATAAATTTAAAAGACTACATTGTTCCTCGATTAGGAGTTTATTCAGTAATAGCGAAATCTAGTAGTTTTAGAAAAAAAGGTATAGCTAATATTGGTTATAGGCCGACATTTAATGGCCAAAATCTCTTATTAGAAGTAAATATATTTGGATTCAACAAAAACTTATATAATAAGGTTATCAAGGTAGATTTTTTGAAATTTATAAGAGCTGAGAAAAAATTTAAAAACTTAGAACATCTAAGAAAACAAATTAAACTTGATATAAAGCAAGCGAGAAAATAATGTCTAAAGAAACTCTTCAACTTCCAAAAACAGCTTTTTCAATGAAAGCNAGTNTGCCTGTNAAAGAACCAGAAATTTTAAANAANTGGGAAAAANATAAGATTTTTGANAAATTNAGAAAAAAATCTAAAGGNAAAGANAAATTTNTTCTNCATGANGGNCCTCCNTATGCNAANGGTCACATNCATATGGGNACNGCANTAAACAAAATTTTNAANGATATGATTACNCGNTTTCATCAAATGAACGGNAAAGATTCTNTNTATGTNCCNGGNTGGGATTGTCATGGTCTTCCAATTGAATGGAAAATTGAGGAACAATANAAAAAAAAGAAAANAAATAANGANGAANTTCCAATNAAAGANTTTAGACAAGAGTGNAGAGATTTTGCTAAAGGNTGGATNGANGTTCANATTAAAGAATTTAAGAGATTAGGNGTNNTAGGAGATTTNGAAAATTATTANTCTACNATGAGNNATGAAGCTGAAGCTCANATANTAAGAGAGTTAGGNAANTTTCTTTTNGATGGNAGTNTNTACCAAGGNTTTAANCCAGTTCTTATGGTCNACNGTTGAAAAAACAGCTTTAGCTGATGCAGAGGTTGAGTACAAGGACCATACATCTAATACCATTTATGTCGCTTTTAAAGTAAAGGAAACCGACAAAGAATTTTTAGAAGATACAAGTATTATCATTTGGACAACAACACCTTGGACAATACCAGCTAATAAAGCTTTAGCATTTAATAACAATATCGATTACTCAGTTTTAGAAATTGAAAATCTTGAATATTTTAAGGAAAAGAGAATAGTTGTAGCAAAAAACTTAGTTAAAGAAATTGCAGAAGCTTGTGAGATAAAATCTTTCAAAGAGATTAAAACTTTTAAAGGATCGGAATTTCAAAAAACCATCTGTAGTCACCCATTCGTCAAAATGAAGTTTGATTATAATATCCCAATGCTAAATGCTCAGTTTGTTAATCTAGAGCAAGGAACAGGAATTGTTCACTGTGCACCTAGTCATGGTCCAGATGATTTTAATTTATGTCTCAAGCACAACATTCCCTCTTTATATACAGTAGATAACGGAGGTCTCTATACTAAGGAGATACCATATTTTGAAAACACACACATTTTTAAAGCTGACTCTGTAGTCATCGAAAAACTAAAAGAGCAAAATAAATTATTAAAGACCGATAAACTTAGTCATAGCTATCCTCATTCTTGGAGGTCTAAAGCTCCACTAATTTATAGAGCAACACCGCAATGGTTTATTTCGATGCAAAAAAATGATCTTAGAAAAAAGGCTATTAAGTCGATAAATGAAACAACTTTTTATCCAAAGAAAGGTAAAGAGAGGCTTTTATCGATGATCGAGGGCAGACCAGATTGGTGTGTTTCTCGTCAAAGGGTGTGGGGAGTTCCTTTGCCAATTTTTATAAGTAAAAAAACAAAAGAACCATTAAGAGATCAAAAAGTAATCGATAGAATAGCATCTATCTACGAAAAACAAGGATCTGATTGTTGGTTTACAGATGATCCAAAAATCTTTTTAGGTGACGATTACGACCCGAAAGACTTCGAAAAACTTAATGACATTGTTGAGGTTTGGTTTGATAGCGGTTCAACACACAGTTTTGTATTAGAAAAAAGAAAAGATTTAAAATGGCCTGCAGATATGTACCTTGAAGGATCTGACCAACACAGAGGATGGTTTCACTCTTCCTTATTAGAGTCTTGCGGAACAAGAGGTAAAGCTCCATTTAAAAGTATACTTTCTCATGGTTTCGTAGTTGATGGCAAAGGTATGAAAATGTCTAAGTCCATGGGAAATGTTATTTCTCCTGAGGATATTCTAAAAAACTACGGTGCAGATATTCTCAGGGTTTGGGCTTCTTCCTCAGACTATTCTGAAGATTTAAGAATAGACAAAAATATTTTGATTCAACATGCAGAATCATACAGAAAAATAAGGAACACTTTTAGATTTATGCTCGGAAACCTAAAAGACAATTTTGAAAAACAAAATTTTGAGAAGATAAAAATAAATGAATTTGATGAGCTTGAGCAATATATTCTTAATAGATTGTATATCATAGGTGAGTCCATGGAGGATAATTTAAAAGATTATAATTTTCATAAATTATATAAAGAATTATTAAACTTTTGTTCGTTAGATCTTTCCTCTTTTTATTTTGATATTAGAAAGGACGTACTTTACTGTGATAGCATAAATTCAAAGAAAAGAAAAAATTGTGTAATTACTCTTAATATAATATTAGAAAGTTTATTAAAATGGTTTGCGCCAATTTTAGTTTTTACTACAGAGGAAATATATAGTTTAATAGACAAAAGCGATGAAAGCATTCACGAACATAACTTTGTTAAGATACCTAAAAATTGGAATAATTCTGAATTAAATGAAAAATGGTTGAATTTATATAAGATTAAACAAGTAGCAAATATTGCTATAGAAGAAAAGAGAATTAGTAAAGAGATTGGCTCAAGTTTAGAAGCAGAGATAAAAATTTCTTTAAGTAAAGAAAACTTTAAACTACTTAACGATATAGATCTAGCAGAGTATTTTATTGTTTCAAAAGCAGAAAAAAATCTAGCCAAAGATAGCCAAGTCACAATTGAAGTTAAAAAAGCTAAAGGAAAAAAATGTGAAAGATGTTGGAAAATTTTAGAAAGCAAATGTAACCGTGAAAATTGTCCAATAATATAGGAAACTAGCATTCTGATTTATTTTAAAGATATGAAAAATGAAATTCTCAAAAAAGAAAACTTTTATTTTTTGATGATTGTCTCTTTAATTTTCCTTTTAGATAGATATTCGAAAATTCAAATAATAAATAATCTGAATGAAAAAAATTTATACATTAATGATTTTGTAAATATCAATTTAGTATGGAATACTGGAATTGGATTTGGCTTTTTTAGTACTAGCTCTAATCTAATTTATAATTCAATAACAGGGATAATATGTATTGTAATAATATTCTTAATTTATCTTATTTTAAAATCTAAAATGACAGAAAAAATATTATTTTCGATGATTTTAGGAGGCGCAATAGGGAATGTTTATGACAGACTAACTTATTTTGCTGTGCCAGATTTTATAGATATACATTATAACAATTTTCACTGGTTTACCTTTAATATCGCAGATATATTCATTACTTTAGGTATAATACTAATTATATTTAATGATATTTTATTTAAGAAAAATGAAAACTAAAAATTTTATTTTAACAATTTGTATTTTAATTTTTTTACAAGCTTGTCAAACCATGGAAGAAGCTGGGAAGGTTCTACGTAATGAAAAAGTAAGAACTACTGATGAATTTTTAATTAAAAAAAGAGAACCACTAACACTTCCTCCAGATATGAATACGTTACCTGAACCAAAAACTTCAATTTCGAAAAATGATAATAAAAAAAATAAAATAAAAAAAATTCTCAAAGTTCCTGAAGAAAAAAGCGGCTCCAGCACCTCATCAGAAGAGTATATTTTAGAACAAATTAAGAAACAATAATATATGAAAATAGAGTATTTTATACCTAATAAATTTTTATCATTAAAATATAATACAAACCTTAATAAAAATTTTAAAAAAATTAAAAATTTAAATCCTAATAAAAATCAAAATCCATTTTCGTTCTTCAATAAAAATTTTAAATTTGAATTCACTGGTTCAGAAATAAGGTCTTACAAAAAATTTAAAAATGTTGTTATAGTTGGAATGGGAGGATCAGTTCTTGGAGCTAAAGCAATTTTAGGATTTTTAAGACATAAGATAAAAAAAAATTTTGTTTTTCTTGAAAATTTGGATAGTCAATTACTTGAAAAACTTTACGAAAGAGATTTAAAAAAAACACTATTTTTAGTTATATCAAAATCAGGCAATACTTTAGAAACCTTAGTCAACTTAAATTTTTTGATACAAAAAAAAATTAATTTTAAAAATATTGTAATTATTTCAGAAAAAAGTGAAAATATTTTATTTAAATTCTCAAAAAAAAATAAGATTAAACATATTGCTCATAAAAAATTTATAGGTGGAAGATTTTCTGTCCTTTCCGAAGTCGGCATGTTGCCGGCAGAACTAATGGGTTTAAATATTAAAAAAATAAGACTTAATTTGAATAAATTTTTTAAGAATACTCATGCTAAAATTTTAAAAAAAAATGTTATTAAATTATCAAAATTCTACAAGAGCAATAAATTTAAAACTATAATTTTAATGAACTATCACCCAGGACTGACAGATTTCCTTTTTTGGTATCAACAATTAGCTGCCGAAAGTTTAGGAAAAAAAGGACTTGGCTTACTCCCTGTTGTTTCCCAGGCCCCAAAAGATCACCACAGCCTAATGCAGTTATATCTCGATGGTCCAACTGATAAAATTTTTTACATTTTTAGTTCAAATAAAAAAACAAGATTTACTGTTAAAAATAACTTGTTGAGTAAAGAAATTAATTTCATAAAAAATAAAAATTTAAGCGAAATTGTAAATGCTCAGAAAAACGCCTTTATGAAAATATTAAGAAAAAAAAAGTTACCTTATAGACACTTTAAAATAAATAATAATAACGAAAAAACCTTAGGTGAGCTGTTATCATACTTTATGATTGAAACAGCTTTATTGGGCTTATCATTAAATATAAATCCCTTTAATCAGCCAGCAGTTGAAGAAATAAAGATTGAAACAAAAAAAGGTCTATCTTAAACGTGTCCAAAAATTATTCTTGACCTTCCATATTTTTTCACAATATCAATATTTATAATACTTTCGAGATTTTCATGAAAATTTTCCCTATGTATAATGAATAAATTCTTATTAGTAAAAATCCCCTTTTTTTTGATTGTTTTAATATGTTCTAAATAAATTTGATCTTTAAATGGAGGATCTAAAAAAATTATATTAAATTCTTTTTCTTTTGTTGTTTTCAAAAAAAAATCAATTTCTTGTTCAAATAATTTTATTTTATTTGATATCTTTAATAATTCTAAATTATTTTTTAAATACTTTATTGCTAAATTGTCTTTCTCAACAAATATGACCTCTTTAGCTTGGTGAGATAAACATTCTATTCCAAAAGTTCCCATTCCAGAATAAAGATCTAAAATTTTTGAATTTTTTACATTAACGTCTATTAGACTAGAGTGTTTAATAACATTAAAAATTCCTTCTTTAACAATATTTTTAAGAGGCCTTGTATTTTGAGATTTTAAAAAAAAAAGTTTTTTTCCTTTTAAAAGACCTCCGCTAATTTTCATTTTATTACTCTCCAGCCGATATCTTTTCTATAAAAGCCATACTTCCAGTTAATTTTTTTTAAGATTAAATGAATTTTTTTTCTTATAGATTTAAAATTTTTTCCTGTTACCACAACATTTAAAACACGTCCTCCAGAAGAAATTATTTTATCATTATCAATTTTGGTACCTGCGTGAATAATATTAGAATTATACTTAAAATTTTTTTTATTAAGATTTTTGATTTCTTTATTTTTTAAATATAAACCGGGATAACCTTTTGAACATAAAACTACTGTCATACATTTTTTATTTTGCCATCTAATTTTAATTTTTTTTAACTTGTTTGTAACAACACCAATTATAATTTCTAAAAGGTCTGATTTAATTCTTGGCATTAAGACTTGACATTCAGGATCGCCCATTCTCACATTATATTCAATTAAATATGGTTCATCATTTTTAATCATCAATCCAACATATAAAATTCCTTCATAAGAACTTTTTTTATCTTTTAAATATTTTAGGGTAGGCATAACTATTTTATTTGTTATTTTTTTTTGTAATTTTTTATTGTGAATTGGAGCAGGGGAAAAAGCTCCCATACCCCCAGTATTTGGTCCTTTATCATTTTCATACACTCGCTTATGATCTTGCGCTGTGCCTAAAAAAGAAAAAGAGTTTTTATCAACCGCTAAAAAAAAACTTAATTCTTCTCCTTTTATAAACTCTTCAAGAACAAGTTTTTTTGAACTTTTAAATTTGCCATTAAATATCTCACTAGTAATTTTTTTTATCTTAGACTTATCATAACAAATAGTTACCCCCTTTCCAGCAGCTAGACCGTCAGCTTTTACAACAATAGGTAATTTATTTTTTTTAAGAAAATTGTTTACATCTTTTTTTGATTTACAAATTTTAAAGGAAGCTGTCGGAATACCCTTTTTTTTGCATATAGATTTCATAAAGGATTTTGATCCCTCTAACTGGGCTGCAAACTTATTAGGACCAAAAACTTTTACATTATGCTTTTTTAAGTAATCAACAATACCATTCACTAACGGCTCCTCTGGCCCCACTATCACTAATTCAATATCATAGAATCTTATAACTTGGAGTAATTCTTTAAAGTTCAAGAAATTTATTTTTATGTTTGTAGCTATTTTAGCAGTACCGGCATTACCTGGAATACAAAATATATTTGGTTTTTTTCTGGAGTTCTTTAATTTTTCACAAATCGCGTGCTCTCTGCCTCCACTACCAATTAATGCAATATTCATGAAAAGAATATATTATATTTAAAAATTTATTATATAATTAAAATGAAAGCTACGATTAGATATAAACATAATTCTTTTGAGATCGTTAATAATGGTGATTACGTAATTTGTGCCGTATCTAAAAAGAAAATACCTTTAAAAGAACTGACTTATTGGAATGTTGAATTACAAGAAGCTTATTTTTCTCCAGCAGAAGTAAAAAAAAGATATATTGAGATAAAAAAATAATTTACTTATTTCCACCTATTATGAGTTAATATCCACTGACTTGGATCAAACGAAACCATTTCTTCTAATATCTTATTTAATTTTTTTGAAATATTTATTTTTTCAAATTCGAAATCATTTGACTTATCAACTTTTAACGGTTCGTAGACGCTCATAGTAAACTTATCAAATTCATCTCTCATTAAGTAAATCGGGACAATATCAATTTCGTACTTGATAGCTAACTGAGCTGGCAAAGTAGTGGTAAAAGCTAGATTGTTAAAAAAATTAATTTTTTCCCCTTCCGATACTCTTTGATCAATCATCATTGCAATACAATAATTTTGATTTAAATACTCCATTGATTTCTTTACACCAGATAACCCTTTTTTAATTTGGTTTGGACAAATATATTCTTTTCTAAGTTTTTCCATTAGAGGATTAAGAAAATAATTATTTAAAGGTCTATAAATTGTAGCTAGGTTTATTTCTCTTTTTGTTAATTCCATAGACATTAATTCAAAATTTGCGAAATGCCCTGAAACAAAAATAACAGGTTTTTTTTCTTTGAAAATTTTCTTTAAAATTTCTTCACCTTTTATTTTTATATGGTAATTACTCGTTCTAAATTTTTCTAAATACATATATTCAGAAAATATTTTTCCATAATTTTTCCACATTTTATTCTTTATCTCTTTTTTTTCTTGAAAAGAAAATTTATGAATCTTGTCTAAATTTGACATTATGACCTTATTGGATTTAAAAATTGGACCTAAAACTAGGAAGAGGTTTGAAAATATTTTTCTACTTAATTTTATTCGCAAAATCTTGATAATAAAAAAAAATAATAATATCAAAATTGATTGAAAAAAATATTTTATTTTTTTAATCATTAATATAACTTTTCATATTATTTAAAAACTCATTTTGATTATCTAAAACTAAATCAATTGATAGGAAACTAATATTTTTGTTTGGGTTTTTTATTCTATAAAAATCTTTTTCTGTTGTAATTAATTCTAAATTGAGACTTTCTGCAACTTTCATTAGTTTAGCAATATCTTTGAATGAGAACTCATAATGATCTGGAAAGGAAACTTCTTTAACAACATTCAAATTATTATTTTTTAAAATTTTAAAGAAATTATTCGGATTTCCAATTCCTGCAAACGCTAATAACTTTTTTCCTTTAAAATCTTGAACATTTTTTGGAATATATTTGCTATAAAAAATCTGAATTTTTTCAGAAAAATTTTTAACCTTATTTTCAAAAAGTAAATTCCTATCACCATTTATTACAATTATCTCACTTTTTTTTATGTTCGAAAATTGCTCTCTCAAAGGTCCAGCAGGTATTACTCGACCATTTCCCGCTAATTGATCTGAATTAAAACATAAGATACTTAAATTTTTATATAAACTTTTGTCCTGAAAACCATCGTCTAATATCATTACTTCTTTTCCATCATTTCTTGCAATCTTGATAGCTTCAACTCTAGATTTTTTAGTATAAAGGTGACCTTTGTTATTTTTTATCATTTCAACTTCATCATGATGTTTTTTTATAATACTTTTTAATAATTGCGGGTTTTTTTCCTAATCCACGCAATAAATCTGAAACTTTAAGTGCCAAGGGTGTTTTGCCAGTCCCTCCCAGATATATATTCCCAATACAAATAACTGGAACGTCTATTTTTTTTTCTTTCTTGAATAAATTTATTAAAAATGAAAAAAAAATCCATAGGAAAGATAAAGGAATTAACATGAGTGAAATTATGCTATCTTTTTTATTCCAAAAATCAGGCTTAAAATATTTCATTAGATAAAATGTTCTAATTCTTTCATGTGATTGTTTAAAATTAAATTACCTTTTTCGTTTATTAATTTAATAGTTTCGTCCGAATTAATTCTATCATATTTAAAATCTTTCAAGATCTCTTTTGAAAGCTCTTCTTTGTTATTAACTTTAAAAGAAATTTTAAGTTCCTCGAGGTAATTATAAACTTCTTTAAAATTAGAAACGAAAGGACCATGGTAAATTTTGCATCCTAGTTTTGCTGCCTCGATTGGGTTTTGCCCTCCTATTTTTTCATAAGATTTATCTAGGGATTTTCCGATAAACACAATGTTGCAATAATTAAAATATTTTAGCAATGATCCGAATGACTTTATTATTAAAATTTCTTTGATATTTGTTAAAATGTCTCCCTTTTTTAAAACTTGTGAACTCAAACCTAATCTAACACTTTTGGTTAAAATTTTTTCAGCTCGTTGGATATGTCTCGGAACTATTATAGTAATAATGTCTCTATAAGACTTTTTAATTTCTATATGTGATTTTAAAATTTTTGTTTCCTCATTTGGATGAGTGCTGGCGGCACACCAAACTTTAAAATTATTTAAAATTTTTTTATTTTTTTCTTCTAATTCATTAATTTCGATATTAGCAGCAAATTTTATATTTCCACAGTATTTAATATTTTTGCAAAATAAATTTTTTAAATAAATTTCAGATTCTTTACTTGCGGGTAAGCATAAATCAAAATTTTCAAAAATATAACCAGCAAATTTTGGAAAAATACTCCATCTATCAAAAGTTTTTTTTGTTATTCTTCCATTCATTAAAATTAAAGGTATATTTCTTTTTTTTGTTTCGACGATAAAATTAGGCCAAATTTCAGAGTCTACAAAAATAACTAAGTCAGGATTACATTTTTTTAAAAAAGTTTTTACAAGTGAAATATTATCAAAAGGAAAATATTTATGATTAATATTTTTCATTTTTTCAAACTCCCTTTTAAACATTTCTCCAGAACTAAGAGTAACTGTAGTAACTAAAAACTCAACATCAGGTTTTTTTAATCTTAAAGTCTTTATTATAGGAACAACACTTTTAAGCTCTCCTATGCTAGCAGCATGCAACCAAAATAGTTTTTTTTTTGATTTTACAAAAAAATAATCTTTTAAATATTTTTCTCTAAATCTTATACTATCTTCTTTTTTTAAAAATTTTCTCAAAAAAATAATTATTATGAATACGGGAAAACAAAGTGAAGTTAAAAACTTATAAACAAAATACATTATAATTATTTCAATTGCTTTTGATAAAGTGACTTATATTCATTGCAATTTTTTATTAAAAATTCATGATTTCCAGATTCAATTACATTTCCATCCTTTAAGACAAAAATTTTATTTGCACTATGTATTGTTGATAACCTATGAGCTATTACAAGGGTCGTTTTATTTTTGGTTAAGTTTTTAATAGCATCTTGAACAATTTTTTCTGAATCAGCATCTAATGAAGATGTTGCTTCATCGAGTAAAATAATGTTTGATCTTTTTAAAACTGCTCTCGCAATTGATATTCTTTGCTTTTGCCCACCTGATAGTCGAACTCCATTTTCGCCTATTTTTGTGTCGTAACCTTGGGGTAGATTTTTTATAAACTCATCAGCAGCTGCGAATTTACATGCCTCTATTATTTCATTGTTTGAGGCATTTTTTTTTGCATAAGCTATATTTTCTTTAACACTGTTATCAAATAAGACCACGTCTTGACTAACTAAGGAGATATTGCTCCTTAATGAATTTAGAGCCACTGACTTTAAGTTTTGTTTATCAATAAATATTTCACCTGACTGTGGTTCGTAAAATCTAGGTATTAGATTTATTATAGTGCTTTTACCAGCCCCACTGTGACCTACAAAAGCTGTCATTTGATTTCCTTCAATTTGCAGATCTATGTTTTTAATAGCTTTGCTTTTTGTATTTTGGTACTGGAAAGATACATTTTTAAACTCAATATCACATTTTTGTATATTAAGGATAGGAAGAGTGTTTTCATTTTTCGTTAAAATTGGCTTATCAATAACATTAAATATCCTTTTTGATGCAGCAGCTCCCTGGTATGCAACCATATTGATTGTAGCCAATGACCTGATAGGTTGATAAGCTAACATCATAGCAGCTAAAAAGGAAAAAAAATTATTTACCTCTAGTTCACCAGCACTAATTAAAATACCCGAGTAGAATATAAAACCCGCTATCATAAAACCTGTTAAAACCTCCATAATCGGTGTAGCTCTAATAAGGATAGTGCCCATTTTGATTTGCTTTTTTACGAGGTCTCCAATAAATTTTTCAGCATTTTCCTTTTCTTCCTGTTCTCTTTGATAAATTCTTATCATTTTAGCAGACTTAAAAATTTCTGATAAAAAAGTTGTAAGACTCTCCGAAAGCTCTCCAGCCTGTCCAGTAACTTTTCCAATTCTTTTCCCTAAAGTTTTTGCAAAAAAAGCAGCAAGTGGCATCATAATAATAGCGAAAAGAGCTAATTTCCAATTTTGATAAAACATTAATGAGACTAAAAATATAATTGAGAAACTATCTTTCATAATATTTAAAACACCCGTACTAACCAAGCTTTGAACTTGGTAAGTATCGAACATTACATTTGATATGTATTTACCTGAGTGCCTATTATCTAAAGTTTGTAAATCTGTTTCTATAATGTTGCCTGCTAACTGTGTTTGTAGCTCTCCAGCAATTTTTTGACCCACCTTAATCACGATTGATCTTGCAAAATATAAAGATAAACCTTTAGCAGAAAAAGCTATAACAATAGCAATGGGGATAAGCCATGATAAGGTTTTATTTTGATCTATGAATATCTTTTTTACTGCCGGATCAAGAAGCCAAGCTATCGAAGAAGTACTACCAGCAACTATAATTGATAAAATTAAAGAGATTATTAAAAACTTTAAATATTTCTTTACATAGTCTTTATAAAGTCTCTTTAAAATTAATACAAGTTCTTTTGAGTTCATTATAATATCATCGAGTTAGATAAAATTCCTAAAAAAAGTAAAAGGCCCGAAATCCCGTTAGCTTTAAAAGCCCTCATACAGGTTTGAGGCTTCTTAGTTTCAAATATTTTTATTTGATAAATTAAAGAGATAAAAAATGCTAATATCATTATTGTTAGTAAATTTAATCCAAAACTTTTTGAAAAAATATAAATTAATAAACTTAAAGTTATTAAATAAGAGCATACTACAAATAATTTTAAATTCTTTTTAAATTTAATTGACGTAGATTTTACTCCTATTATTTCATCATCTTCAATGTCTTGGGCACCATAAATCGTGTCATAACCTAATGTCCAAAATATGGCTGCAATATATAAAATAGCTATTTCTAAAGATATATATCCAGTTAATGAAGTCCAAGCCATGACCGCACCCCAATTAAATGTTAACCCTAAAAACAATTGAGGCCAGTAAGTTAAACGTTTCATAAACGGATATGAGAATGCTAAAATCATCGAACATAGTCCTAAAATTATTGTTATTTTATTAAATTGTATTAAAATTAAAAATGCTAAAGCACATAAAAGAAAAACATAAATAAATCCTCTCCGCATACTCACTGCTCCTGAAGCAATTGGTCTGTTTTTAGTTCTCTTTACTTTTTTGTCTAAATCTTTGTCTACAATGTCATTAACTATACATCCCGCACTTCGCATCAAAACTGAACCCAAAAAAAATAAAGCTAAAAAATAAACTAAAGTATTTAAGTCTCCATTTTCTTTATATGCCAAAGAAAGACCCCAAGAACATGGCCAAAACAATAGTATAAATCCTATTGGTTTATTAAGTCGTGTTAAATGTATAAAATTGTAATAAATGGTGATAGGAATTTACTTTTTGAAAATAAGGTTAAAAATTTTTTCTGAAAAAATTCAGATTTTTTATAGCAAATATATTCCAAA
>NHHO02000014.1 GCA_002171035.2 Candidatus Pelagibacter sp. TMED165 | reverse complement strand
CATATCTACAAATAATGTTTTTAAATTTTCAGAAAGAATATTACTGTGGTCATATATCAAAAAAAAAACTTTCTCAAAAAATTGGAAATAAACCGATTAAATGTATTTTATTCGGAAAAGACAGATATAAAAGATATTTAGCCAAGTGCTTGAAAGATAAAGTTAATTTAAATAGATGGATGGTTCGTAATGGTTATGCTCTAGCTTATAGAAGATACTCAAAAGTATATATTCCTGATGAAAATTTTGCAAAAGAAGAAAAATTAGGTTTATGGAAAGGGACTTTTATAAAACCAGAAAAATGGAGAAAGCAGAATTAATTTCTTATATAATTTAAAAAATGATTCTTTTAAAAAAAATTATATTTTTTGGAATTTTTTTGATTATAGCAGCATGTTCTTCAATTCCAAAAAATACNCAAAANAGNTGTGCAATNTTTGAAGANAGATACNTNTGGTACAAANATGCNAAAGCTTCNTATGANAAATGGGGAGCNCCTATNCATTTACANCTTGCTTTTATNAAAAANGAGAGNGATTTTAANTGGCTAGCTAANCCNCCTNGAAGAAAATTATTTAAGGTNATACCNTTNAAAAGACCATCTAGTTCATTTGGTTATTCTCAAGCTGTAGAGGGTACGTGGAAACAATACAAAAAAGAAACTGACAATCCGCTGGCAACTCGGGCTCGTTTTAAAGATTCTGTCGATTTTATAGGATGGTATATTAATAAAACTTCTAAGATATTAAAGATATCTAAGAAAGATGCCTACAAACANTATTTAGCTTACTATAAAGGTTGGGGAGATTATAAAGATTATTCAAAAGATAAAAAAGCTATAATTTATGCTAAATCTGTTAAAGACTTAGCAAATAAATATAGAAAACAATTAACACTTTGTAAAAAAAATTTAGATAAGAATAAATATATTATTTTTTAAGCTGTTTATTGAGCTCAATTTCTACGGCGTCGATTCTTTGAGTGTTTTTTCCAATAACAGTATAAATAGTAGGTATGACATATAAAGTAAAAAAAGTTGAAAAAATCATTCCAGCAAATATTGTAATTCCTACAGAAAGCCTGCTTGCTGCACCAGGTCCAAAGCTTATTATCAAAGGCAACACTCCTATAATAGTAGATAAACTTGTCATTAGTATTGGTCTAAATCTAATAGTCGCAGCTTCAAAAACTGCAACTTCTAAATTTTTTCCCTCTTTTCTTAATTGATTTGCAAACTCAACAATTAAAATTCCATTTTTTGCAGATAAACCAATTAGAATAATTAATGCTATTTGACTGTATACATTTAATGAAGATCCTACAACTAAAAGNCCAAGCAATCCTCCAAGGATAGCCATCGGAACAGTTAGCATAATTGTGAGNGGGTGTTTCCAGCTTTCAAATTGAGCACACATGGCTAGATATGCAGTTATTAGAGCTAAGGCAAAAATAATATATAATTCTGTGTTTGTCTTTTTATATTCTTCACTCTCGCCTTTATAAGCAATTTTAGCTTGAGGGGTATTTTCTTCCACAACTTTAACCAAAAATTTTAATGCNTCATCTAAAGAATAGTCGCCAACAAGTCTAGAAGAAATTGTTACTGCCTTTTGTCTGTTATATCTTGCTAAAAAAGGTGATTGACCCTCTTCATTATATTCAACTAAATTAGAAATAGATACAAGTTTCCCATTGTTTTTCGATCTAACGAATACCTTACTGATACTATCAGGTTCTTGTCTATCTTTTATATCTCCTTGAAGAATAATTGAATATTCTTTTCCATCCTGTGTAAAATTAGTAACTTTTTTAGATCCAAATATAGTTTCTATCGTTCTCCCTATATCTTCCGTAGAAACTCCTAAATCTGCAGCTTTTTTTTGATTAATTTGAACATTTAGTTGAGGTTTGTTTAAATCAAAATCATCTTGTATTGATACAAGACCTGGATTTTTTCTAGCTTCCTTTTTAATAATTTCTTTCCACTCAATAAGTTGATCATAAGTATTGCCTAATATTACAAACTGGACTGGACTTTCGACCCCACCAGTTCGAATACCTTGAGGCATGATAGGAAATGCGAGCACACCAGGAACTTTTCCTATCTTTCCAAAAGACTCCCTCATAATTTTGACTCCATGACGGTCTCTTTTTGACCAAGGTTCTAAAAGCACAATAATAAAACCACTATTAACCTGCTTTGCAGATTTTCCAAATCCTGGAACTCTCATTATAAGTTTTCTATACTCACCTTTGCCGACACTAGGAAGTAGGATTTTTTCAATCTCTTCTGCTTTAGTTTTAGTAAAATTAAAGCCTGAACCCTGTGGAGCTTTTACAATTACAAAAAAAGCTCCCCGATCTTCTGGAGCTATTAATTCTTTAGGAGCAAAATTAAATAAAAAAATAGTTAAAACAAGTGTACCGGCTAAAAAAGATGTAATTATTTTCTTTTTTTTTATCCAACCTAATAGAGATAGCTTATAAAAGTATGTTAAATCTTTTAATAATTTTTCAAATTTTAATACAATTTTCGATTTGTACATATTTTTCTTTAAGAATTTGCTTCCCAGCATTGGACTTAAAGAAAGTGCTACAAAACTTGAAATTACTACAGCAGAAGCAAGAGTAACTGCAGTCTGAGTAAATAAAACACCCGTTATACCTTCAATAAAAATTAGGGGAATAAACACAGCTACTAGAACCACCGTTGTTGCTATAATAGCAAACGATACTTGTTTTGCACCTTTGTATGCTGCAACCAAAGGACTGTCACCTAATTCTATTCTTCTGACAATGTTTTCCAACATCACGATTGCATCATCTACAACAATTCCAATAGCTAAAACAAGAGCCATAAGAGTAAAAAGATTAATAGAAAAACCAAATATATAAATTGATAAAAAGGTTGAGATTAAAGAAACAGGCAAAGCAATTAATGGGACAACAAGTGCTCTTAAATTTCCTAAAAATAAATAAATTATTATTGTGACTAAAATTAAAGCAATTACTAATGTTTTGTAAACTTCATAAATAGCAGTTTTAATATAATTACTTCTGTCAAATGAAACTTCCAGAGTCGTATCTGGTGGTAATGTTGGTTTTATTTGTTTAATTTTTTTCTTAATTCCATTCGCTACAGCAATAGTATTTGCATCTGATTGTTGATAAATTCCAATTCCAACAACTTGTTTGCCATTTCCTTTAAAAAGGGTTCTGGTAGACTCCGCACCTAATTCCACCCTCGCAACATCGCCAAGGGTAATTATAGACCCATCTTTAGCTCTTTTAAGAGGTAATTTTTTATAATTTTCTAAATTTTTGTAAGCTTTATCTAATTTTATAGTGAGATCGATATCTTTTGACTCAATTCTTCCCGCAGGAAATTCTACATTTTCTTTTTTTAAAACACCTTCTACCTCTTGAGTAGTTATGTCTCTTGCGGCTAAGGCAATAGGATCTAGCCAAACTCTTAATGAAAGTTCTCTTTCGCCTCCTAGACGTACTCTACCAACACCATCAACTGTAGAAAAAATATCTGTTAAATACCTATCGGCATAATCTGTTAATTCTAGATCTGTCATTATATCTGAATTAAAAGATAGCCACATAGTAGTTCGCATTCCTGCACTTTGTTTAAATATTTCAGGCTGACCTGCTCCGTCTGGTAAATTATCTAATACCCTTGAAACTGAACTTCTCACATCATTTGCAACATCATCGAGATCTAAGTCGGTTTCAAATGTTAATGTTATTCTTGAACTTTCATCCTCACTGAAAGAATCAACAGTTTCTAACCCTGGAGTTCCAGCCACAAAGTCCTCTATTTTTTGCGTTATCTGTGTATCTACGATCTCAGCTGACGCTCCTCTATACTCAGTTTGAATTGTGACAACTGGAGGCTGAACATCTGGCAATTCATCAGTGGGTATCTCTTGAAAAGTAANAAGTCCAAAAATTACAAGCACTAAACTCATTACNGATGCCACGACAGGTCTCTTTATTGATAAGTCTGTTAAAAACATNTTTATTTACGGATTTATTATTTTAACTTTAGATTTGTTTCGAACTTTAGATATACCTTCACTAATAACTACATCACCCTCATTTATCCCAGAAATAATAGACACCTTTCCAAAGTTTCTTTTTCCCATTTCAATATTTNTTTTTTCAGCAGTGTCGGAATTTACTATATAAACGAATGCGGTATCACCCTGAATAGTCACAGCGCTCTCGGGAACACCGATCTGATTGATTTCATCATAAATTACTTTAACCGTCATTAATTGTCCCGGTATAATTTCAAAATTTGAATTATCTACAATAATTCTTGCTAAAATCGATCTAGTTGATGGATCTATTCTTGAACTAATAGACTCTACTTTGCCTTTAAAAGTTTTATTAAATGCTGAATTTATCAATTCTGCTTTCAAACCTGGTTTAAGTATTCCTACATAATTTTCTGGAACTTTGATATCTATTATGATTTTTTTTAAATCATCAAGAGTTATAATTAAACTATTTGAACCAAGAACTCCTTGTGCAATTTCTCTCTTTCCGACTTTACCTTCAAAATCAGCAGTAATATTTTTTCCGTCTTTTAAAGCAATTATNATTTCACCTTTTTTAACAAACCTATTTTCAATATTTATATTACCAACTATGTTATCTTTCTGGACTCTATAAACTTTTGAACTTTGAGCAATTGCAGTTCCAAATGTTTCTATACTTTTATAAAATAAAGACTTTTCAACTTTGTTTATAATTACACCGGGAGCTGGCCTAGCACTAAATTTTTTTTTAAAGTGTAGCCCAATAAAATACCTTGCAGCAATTACCGCGAAAATTGCAATAAAAAAGATAATTAAAAAAGCTTTTAACTTTGATGCTGTTTTCATTTTTTACTTAATTCCGTATTCTGCCCAAGAACCATCATAGACAACAGGTTTATTACCACTTATGATAGAATTAGTTAACCCTAAAACACACGCTGTTATTCCAGATCCACATGTAAATGCTATCTTTTTTTTTGGATCAATTCTATTTTTTTTAAAAATAGATATTAATTCTTCTTTTGTTTTAAAAGTATGATCATCATTAATCAATTCAGTATAAGGCATATTTTTTGAACCTTCTATATTTCCGCTTCTAAGTTCTTTGCGATTTTCAGGTTGAAGGCCTAAGAATCTTTCTCTACCACGGGCATCAATTAGCTCGAATGATTTATTTCTAATGTTGGAAGTTATTTGGTCTTTATTTAAAACTAAAGATAGGTTTTCTTTAGCTGAGTAGGAACTTTTTTTAAATTGTTTTATATCTTTTGTTGTATCTTTTTTTTCATTTAACCATTTTTTTAAACCTCCATCTAAAATTGAAACTAGATTTGGATCATGATTAAAATATAAAAAAGTNTACCAAACACGACAAGAACTAATAACATCAGAATTGTCGTAAATGACTATATGGTCAGAATTTTTTACTCCTANCTCAGACATAATTTTTTCCCAATCNTCTTTTTCGGGCAACATATGTGGTAAATTAGATTTTTGATTAGAGTATTTGTCTATATCAAAAAAATTTGCATTCTTAATATGAAGCGACTCAAATTCATTTAAAGGATTTCGTTTTAAGTTTGGAAGATGCCAACTTCCATCAANAATTCTTACATTCTCTAAATTATTTGCTAACCANNNTGTGGAAACTAAATTTTTCATTACCTATTTTTTTCTATATACTTTTGATGATACTCTTCTGCTTTACAATAATTTTTTATTCTTGAAATATTTGTCTGAATTTTTCCCTCATAATCTTTATTTTTTTCANTTAAAACCTCTTCAGCTNGTTGNTTTTGTTCATCAGTTTCGTAAAAAATTTCACTTCTATATTGTGTTCCTACGTCTGGAAATTGCATATCTTTTTGGGTGGGATCATGCATTTTAAAAAATAAATCTAAAATTTTCTTATAAGAAATTTTTTTTTCATCAAACGAAAGTCTTACTACCTCGGCATGNCCNGTGTTGCCTTTNCAGACTTCTTCGTAAGAAACTTTAGAGCTCTGGCCTCCTGCNTANCCGACNTCTGTTTCNATTANACCTAATTTGTTCTTAAAGTTTTCCTCAGGCTTCCANAAGCAGCCNAGAGCGAGTGTACATTTCTGCATAAATTATTTATTATAATCTTGTGAGGATAATAAATTGTTAACACAAAATCAAATAGGCGTATTGTACATGGTAGGAAGTGTCATTTGCTTCTCTATCATGGATATTTGCGTAAAGTGGTTAGATTATTACCCTATTGGACAAGTTCTTTTTTTAAGATTTTTTATAGGGTTCATTCCCATCTTTTTTATTATCCCGAAAGACAAGATATTTTCTTTTTATAAAACCTCACGACCTGGNCTTCATGCTTTTAGAGCGATATGTGGNGCCTTAGCCATCATTGCATTATTTTTAGGCTTAAGAGAACTACCGTTAGCTGACGTTGTGTCATTAACATTTGGAGGGCCAATATTCGTTACGATTGCATCTATCATTTTTTTATCTGAAAGAGTTGGAATTAAAAGATGGTCTGCNGTNTTTCTTGGATTTTTNGGNATGCTTTTNATNGTNCAACCTGCATTNANNGATTTAAANTATTATTATATTACTCCAATAGTATTCTGTATATTTTTTGCATGCGTTGCTATAAGTGTTAGGTCGCTNTCTAAAACAGAGCCTAATTACACAATAGCATTTTATTTTACATTTCTTTGTACTGTTTTAGGTTTAAGCACAATCTTATTTAGTGANTGGGTAATGCCAACGCCTATAGATTTTTTACTATTTTTTGTGCTTGGTTTGTGCGGGAGTGTAGCTAATCTATTATTAACACAAAGTTATAGATTGGCAGAAGCATCACTCGTGACACCTATTAAGTATTTAAGTTTAGTATTTGCGATTCTTTTTGGATATTTCATTTGGAGTGAAGTGCCAAAAATTTTAACTTTATTAGGTGCTTCATTGGTAATTACCAGCTCTTTAATAATTTTTATGAGAGAGAATAAATTAAAAAAACAAATAATTACTCCAAGGACATGAGTAAGGCCCCTAAATATTGGGCTAAAGCAAAAAAAATTTTATCTAAAAGAGATAAAGTTATGCGAAAACTAATTTTAAATTATAAAGATGGAAATCTTATAACTCGTAACGATGTTTTTTTCTCTCTTTGCAAAAGTATAATTGGACAACAAATTAGTGTTGCTGCAGCTAACTCAGTTTTTCTAAAATTTAGAAAAAAATGTAATAATAAAATCAATGCTAAGACAGTGAATAAATTATCATTGAGCAGCTTAAAAAGCTGCGGTCTGAGCAGACAAAAAGCTAGAGGAATAAAAGATTTGGCTAAAAAAATACTTAATAAAACTTTTAAGCCAGGATTAATTAAAGAGATGACAGATGAAGAAGCAATAGAATATTTATCTGATTTGAGACAGATTGGGAGGTGGTCAGCAGAGATGATTTTACTTTTTACGTTTAATCGCTCAAATATTTGGCCACTTCAAGACATTGGATTGCTTAGAGCTATTTCAAATAATTATAATAAAAAATATTTTCCACCAAAAAACTTTTTAGATAAACTTAAAAAAAAGTTTACCCCATATTGTTCCGTGGCCACCTGGTATTTATGGAGGTCAATAGATAATGAGCCTATACAATATTAGTATCCTTCAACTGTTTGATGGTGTCTGACAGCATATCCTTGTAAAATTGCATGAGCTTGCTGATATTCTTTAGAATTGTAAAATAAATTTGCTTCATCAAAAGATAGAAATTCTATTACTACAGTTCGAGGTGATTTGTCGCCTTCATTTGCAATAGCTTTACCACCCCTAATTAAAAATTTACCTTTATATTTTTCAACTGCAGTTCTAGCTTTAACTGCATATTCTTTAAGTTTTTCCTCATTCTTTATACTTTTATAAACACAGACAACATAACCTTTCATTTACAACTCCTTTAAAATAATTTAGTTTTTTCTATGGCTGATAAACTTATCATAGATTGGAAAGAATATAATTTAATTGTAGAAAAATTGGCTCTTCAAATTAACGATAGCGGTTTTAAACCTGATTTACTTATTGGCATTGCACGAGGGGGATTACCTATCATAGATGTATTAAGTAGGATTTTTAAATTAAAGTGTGCTTACTTAGCAGTCGAGTCATATTCGGGAAAAGGTATAGAAGATCAACAGGGAACGTTAGTTTTTTCTCGAGAAATGAGCTCAACAGTGCAAGACATGAAAGGAGATATTCTTTTATGCGATGATTTATCTGATACTGGGGTTACATTGAATAAAAGTATTGATTGGTTAAAAAAATATCCCCCTTTAAAGGGAAAAATTAAAAATATTAAAACTGCAGTTCTCTGGAAAAAGAAAGACTCTATATTCGAACCAAATTTTTGTGCTCAAAAATTAAATAGCAACCCTTGGATTGTTCAGCCTTTTGAGCGTTATGAGGAAATTAGAATAGAGGATTTAATTAAAAAACATGGAAATTAAGGGCCAGATTTAACTGGCCCAAAATTAATTATGCTACGTAAAAGCTAATTACACTAAGTATTGCGATAACCCAAATAGCAGGTGAAGTTTTACTGAACTTTCCTGATAGAATTTTGATTAAAGCGTAAGAAATAAATGCTAGCGCTATACCATTACTTATACTGTAAGTGAGTGGCATTGTAATCATAGCCACAACTGCAGGTCCTGACTCAGCTATATCATCCCATTCAATGTTAGTAATGTTTCTAACAAATAGAATAGCAACATATAATAAAGCAGCTCCATCAATTTCTTTAGGTAAGCTCGTTGCTAGAGGTGAGAAAAACAAACATGATAGAAATAAAACNCCNATAACNANNGATGTCATTCCTGTTCNTCCACCAGCNTTNACACCAGCACCNGACTCNACATAACTAGTNACTGTTGTNGTNCCCATTANNGCTCCAGCAACNGTTCCNACACTNTCNGANANCATAGCNTTATTTATNTCTTNNACTTTTCCNTNNNTANCAACTTTNCCNGCAACNTTNGCNACAGANGTNANAGTNCCAGCTGTATCAAAAAAGTCAATAAACAATAAAGTAAATATTACTGTAGACATTCCAGCCGTTAGAGCTGCAGTAAGATCAAAATCAAAAAGATATGTCATAGGTGGGATAGAGCCTACAACTCCATTAAATTTTGCTAATCCAGTTGCCCAAGCTATTATACTGAAAACTAANATACCAATAATAATGTTTCCTTTAATTTTCATTTTTTCAAGAACAACCATAACTACAAATGCCAAACAACCAAGAAGAACCAAAGGGTTCTTAATGTCTCCAAGAGTAACAAGAGTTACAGGGTGGTCTCCTACTACACCCATTATTTCTAAACCAATAATTGCTAAAAATAATCCAATACCAGCACCAATTCCAAGTTTTAAACTTTTTGGAATTGAATTAATTAACCAAGCTCTAATAGGTGTTAACGATATAATAAGAAATAGTACTCCAGCTACCAAGACCGCTCCAAGAGCAGCTTGTGGTGTGTAACCCATTCCTGCAACAACTCCGAATGCAACAAAAGCATTTATGCCCATTCCAGGTGCTAATCCAATAGGCCATGTTTTTCCATAAAACGCCATAATAAAGCATGCGATAGCAGTAGCTAAAATTGTAGCGGTAAAGACCGCTCCGAAGTCAAAAAAACCTTTTTCAGGGCCAGCAAATTCGCCGGACAGAATAAAAGGATTTAAAAACATTATATATGCCATTGTAAGAAACGTAGTTACTCCGGCTATTACTTCAGTTTTAAAATTAGTTTTGTGTTTTTTATACTCAAAATATTTTTCCATCATAGACAGACCTCCATTTATTATTGAATACTCTAATTCATAAATAAAATCCCTTGAAAAATTGTTATTTTGATCATTTTACAACCTGGAGGTAATATTTCTGTTTATAAGTTTTAGGTGTACAATAATTAAATTATTATGAATAAATTAAAATCCTTTATTTTTGGTTTACTTCTAATAACTCTAACTTCAGCATGTCAAACAGTATCAGATAAGGTAGATGAAAAAACCACTTTGGAGGAAAAAGAATTAAGCAAATGGCTTAATAAAAGTGAAACTGAATTAAAAATAGCTTACGGCCAACCTGACGAGGTAAAGTTTTCAAATTCAAAAAATAGATTCTATATTTATACTAGTAAGAAATTTAAAATTAAGTGTGAAAGGAAATTTGAAATAAGTTCTAACAATAAAATAGTTGGTTTTACTAGTAAAAACTGTTTTTAAAAAAAAGTTAATCCAATATTTTAGCAGTTTTTAAAATAAAACTATACTCCTCTGACAATTCTTTAATAGCATTATCTCTACCACTCATACCACCGTGTCCTGCTGCTTCCATTTTACATTTTAATAACTGAATATTTTGATCACTTTTTAGATCTCTTAACTTAGCAATATATTTGACTGGTTCCGAATAAAGAACACGATTATCAAATAAAGAAGTAGTGATTAACATTGAGGGGTAATTTTGACTAGTTAAATTATTATAAGGGGAATAGGATAAAATATATTCAAAATATTCTTTACTTTTAATTGGATTACCCCATAATTCCCATTCTGCTGGCGTAAGAGGCAGTTTCTCATTTAACATTGTAGTCATCGTATCAACAAAAGGAACTAATAAAAGCATCGAAAAAAAAAGATCTGGAGCCATGTTAGCNAATGCTCCACCAGTTAAACCTCCTGCTGAGCCTCCATAAAAACAAATTCCACCTTTATAAGTATACCTTTGATCGATAAGATGTTTTGAGCATGCAATGTAGTCTAAGAAAGTATTTTTTTTTAACTTTAATTTTCCTTCCTCGTGCCAAACATCACCTAAATCACCACCACCCCTTACATGAGCGATTGCAAAAGTAATTCCTCTATCAACCAAACAAAATCTTGCCGCACTGAATGTAGTATCAATACTGTGTTTGTATGCACCATAAGCATAAAGTAAAATTTTAGAATTACCGTCTTGTTTAGACTTTTTTAGTCTAACTATACTAATAGGAATCATTCNACCATCATGGGATTTAGCTTTAATTCTTTCAATAGTATATTTTTTAGGATCGTGACCTGAAGGGACTATNACCTCTTTTACAATCTTTTTTTNTTTAGTAAGAATATCATATTCATAAATTTTNCCTGGAGTTGCTAAACTTTCCCAGCTCACTCTAATTTTTGAAGTATTAGTATCTTTTTGCATTAAAGATAGTCCAGGAGAACCTATTGGTTCATCTGAAATTTTTATTTCCTCTTCAAGATTTGTCTTAATGTTTCTCACAAATAGTTTTTGGATTGCATCAGATTTTTCACTTCTTAAGATATAGTTGTCTAAAAATTCTAGGCCACCGATAATTGTTTCTTTTTTTGAGGGTATAAAATTTTCAAAGTTATTTATGTCATTGATTTTACATCTAAGAATCTCATAGTCTCTCGCATTCTCATTAGTATGAATATAAAAATATTCTTTCCATGAATCTATTGAGTATCGAATATCTTTTTTTCTTTTTTTAAATAATACTGGTTTTATATTCTCCGAACTAGAAGAAAAAAAATATTCTTCTGTAGTAATATGATCTGAGGTTGAGATTATAAAGAACTTTTCATCAGAAGATAAACTTATACCACAAGTAAAAGTTTCATCCTTTTCATTATAAATTAACTCATCATCTTCTACAGATGTTCCAATAACATGTTTAAAAATTTTTCTAGGTCTATGAAATTTATCTAATTTTGAATAAAAGAAACTTTTACTATTTAATGACCAAGTTATATTTCCACTTGTGTTTTCAATTAAATCTTTTTCATTATTGTTATTTTCGAGATCTCTAAGATATATAGTGTAATATTCAGATCCTTTTAAGTCTAAAGAGTATGCTAAAAACTTATCGGAATGGGAAACACTAACACTTCCAATACCAAAATATTCTGAGCCATGTTTTTCTTTTTCAAGATCTCCATCAAAATAAATTTCTTCGGGTTTTGTAGAGTCAATTAGTTGTCTAATCTTTTTTCCATAATTGCTTTTTTTTTCTGTTTTAGTCCAATAAAAATATCTCGAATCTTTAAATTTTAGAGAAGTATCGTCTAACTTTATTTTGGACTTGATTTCATCAAAAAGTTTTTTTTGTAAGTTTTTCACATCTTTGAAGTAATCGTTAGTAATTATATTATTTTTTTCGATATACTCTCTTACATCTGGCAATAACTTATTTGAATCCTTTAAAACATCTAAGATATTTGATTGATCTACCCAAGCATAATCATCCTGAATAGATATATCGTGATACTTTTTTTCATTCTTAATTTTTTTAAGTTTTGGTATATTCATAATAGAAAAATTATATGAATTTAGTTTTAATTGGAATAATCATTTTTGTCATCGTTTATTTATTTTTAAATTGGTTTGCAAGAACGAGCTCAAAAAAAATTGCATCAACCATTAAAAAAATTCTAGTTTATATATCATTAATAGTAGCTGCCATTTTTACTATTGGAGGTAAATTTCTATTTTCATTACCCTTTTTATTTGTAATTTTGAGTGGTCTTAAAATAAAAGGATTAACCGCACTTCAAATGTTTCAATTATGGAGACTTGTTCAGTATTTAAAGAACTCAGGTAAATTTAACATGGGACAATCTAGTCAACCAAAAGGATCTTCCAGTGTTACAATTGATGAAGCATATAAATTGTTAGGATTGAAAAAAGGTTGTTCAAAAGAAGAAGTTTTGACTGCTTCAAAAAAACTACAACAAAAAATACATCCAGATATGAATAGAGATGTAAAAACTGAGAGACTATCTCAGCTTGTAAATGAAGCGACTGAAAAAATAATTAGAAGTGATTTCAATTAACTTAATAACTGTAATGACCTTTCTAAAACATGATTAAATGAAATCTTTTCTTTCCCTAAAGTGTTATGTGTTGTTGTACCTTTGGCTATTCCCTCTGGCTCAATTGTAAACATTTTTTTACTATAAGAGCCATAAGCTGCTACGGGTGAGTCGCAAAATATAGTTAAAGCTTTAACGTTTAAGGCTACTGATAAATGAGCCCAACCAGTATCATTTCCCACATATAAATGAGAATTCGAAATATATTTAAGCGTATCTCGGATCTTCATTGAACCAAAAGAAAGAGCATCTTTTCCGACTTTAGATTTTTTGAATTCATTTATTAAATCCACGTCGTTTTTTCCACCAGCTAAATAAAATTTACATTTTTTATTTTTTACTAATTCTTCTGCCAATTTTATATANTTTTCAATACCCCATCTCTTTGTAGGCCCNGATGCGCTTATTCCAAGACAAATATATTTAAAATTTTTNTCTAAATTAATTTCTTTTTTCTTAATTAATAAATTTGGTTCTGTATTTACTATGTTATTAGTAATGCTTTGAGTAAATATTTTTGCNGAATGTACTATGTTATCTTTCTTCAAAAATAATGGGTACTGATTTATCGATTTGATACCTGCAAACTTTGAAACAATATGATATCTTAATGATGAATTGAAAATAAAGACTTTATCAAAATGTCTTTTTTTGATNTCACTCGTTAATTTAAAAATACCTTTTGTTCCATCCATGTCTTTTTCAAGAGTAATTATTTCATTTATATGATTATCATCCTCAAAAAGTTCTTTTGCTCTAGAATTTGACTTTGCCAATAAAGAAACCTGGCATTTAAATTTTTTCGAAATCGCATGTATATAAGGAAGGAAAATAATTTGATCCCCAAGGCCCTTTCTGACGTTAATACACAAAATTTTCATACTTGATTTACACTATACAACTTAGATAGAATAAATTAGGTAAGATTATGATTTCAAAAGGGATATATTCAGCTACATGTAGTATTTTAAATGATGATTATTCGTTAAATGTAGACGCAACTATTAATCATGCAGCCGTCTCAATAAAAAATGGATTACACGGAGCTATTTTTTTTGGCTCTACCGGACAAAGCCAATTAATCGATTTAGACTCCAAAAAAAAATTAATCTCTAACATTGCAAGCCATAAATTTAAAAAACAATTTTACTTGGGAACTGGCTGCAATTCTTTAAAAGAAACATTAGATTTCATCAAATATGCATTTGAATATGATTTTAGAGAGTTTTTAATTATGCCTCCTGCATATTACAAAGGTAATACTGAAAAAGGAGTATATAATTTTTATAAGCATATAATTAGTGAAGTTCCAAAAATAAAAATTGTTTTATATAACTTTGAAAAACTCTCTTCTTTTTTGTTTACTCCAGAATTTGTAAAAAAATTAGTAAGTGATTTTCCTAAAAATATAGTTGGNGTCAAAGACTCCAGTTATAATCTTTTTGAAAATTTAAAGATCAAAGATTTTTTAATTTTTCCTGGCTCTGAGGNAAAACTTTTAAAAGGTTTGGAGTTAGGATGTTCAGGAACAATATCAGCAATAACGCAAGTTACNCATTCTCTTGCAAGAAAAGTTTTTGATGATTTTGAGAAAAAAGTAACACAGACACAAAATGAAAAATTAATAGCTGTTCGAAAAATATTTGATAAATATAATTTAATTTCTGCACTACATAGCTATTTTTCAATCAATAATTCTAATTTTTTAAATATTTTGCCCCCATTAATACTTTTAGACTCTAACGATAAAAAAAATTTAGTAAAAGATCTTGAAAATTTAAAATTTGAGAATAAAAATATAGCAGCCTGAATTATGTTATTAGCAAAAGTTTTTTCAAATATTTATAAAGAAGACGGGATTATTTTAATCGACGCTCAAGGTCAAAAATATATTTGTGGTAATCCAAGGAAAGAAAATCCTATTACTGTNAAATTACTTAAAGATAATTTAAATTGGAAATTAGTTTTAGATCCCGAATTAGAATTTCCTGAAGCTTACATGAGAAATGAAATAACAATAGAAAATGCTTCCCTAAAAGACTTTTTAATGGATTTAGTAAAAAATTTGGGGCGTAGAGAATTGAGCTCAGCCAGCTATATTTCAAAAAGGATATTTCAATTATGGAGATATTTATCTAATTTTAATTTACCTGGTAAATCTCGAAAAAACGTAGAGCATCATTATGATGTTGGTGGAAACAAGGGAGAAAAACTTTACGATATTTTTTTAGATACAAAACATCGATTATATTCTTGTGCCTATTGGAAAGAAAATACTAANACTTTAGAGGATGCACAGCAAAATAAGATTGATCATATAATAAAAAAATTAAACATTAAAAAGGGTCAGAAAATTTTAGAAGTCGGATGCGGNTGGGGTGGAATGNCATTTGAAATTGCCAAACAAAAANATTGTGANGTTAAAGGTATTTCTTTGAGTACNAATCAAATAAACTATTGCAAAAAAAAAGCAAAAGAACTAGGTCTAGACAATCAAGTTAATTTCGAATTAGCAGATTATAGAGAAATAAAAGGTAAATTCGATAGGATTTACTCAGTAGGAATGTTTGAGCATGTTGGAAAAAAGTTCTACAAAATTTTTTTTGAGTCCATGAACAAATTGCTGAAAGAAAATGGAATTTTTTTATTACATACCATTGGAGTAGTTGATAAACCCTCTCCTCCAAACAAATTTATTAACAAATATATATTTCCGGGAGGTGTTTGCCCGTCATTTAGTCAAATTATAAAACCTATTGAAAAAACAGGACTAATAGTTTCCGACTCAGAAACGTTAATAAGACATTACGATAAAACTTTAGAAAATTGGTTGGAAAGATTCCTATCTAGAAAAAGAGAGGTAAAAGATCTTTTTGATGATAAATTTGTGAAAATGTGGGAGTTTTATTTTGCGAGTTGTGCAGCTGCTTTTAGATATAGGGATCTTGCTGTATTTCAATTACAAATTGTGAAGAACTTTCAATCAGCTAACCGTACAAGAGACTATATATATTCATAAAACCTGGTATTTAATTAAACACAGGTATGAAAAAAAAGAAAAAAAAATTTAAGAAAAAACCTTTTAAAAAAAGAAAAAAAAGTATCTATAAAAAAAAGAATAGCAAAAAAAGAAACATCAAAAAGATAAAAAGATTTCAAAAAAGAAAAAAAAAGAAAAGAAAAATTTCAAAAAAACCGAAGTCAAAAACAAGACTAATTATATTAAATTTAATTAGAATGAATGAAAAAATTAAGTCATCTATAAGATTTAATTTTAATTTAGATCGATCTCTTCAAAATTTTTTTCAAAGTATATCAAATAAGATTTCAGAAATAAAAAAAGTTATTCGAGAAGAAAAACAAAAACAAAATCGTTTAAAAATACTGGCCATGGAAAGAGAAAAAAAAGAAATTCAAAAAATAATTAAAATCCAAAAACAAAACGAACTTAAAGCAAAGGAACAGGAATTAAGAGACGAAATTGTAATTGAAAAAGAAAGGAAAAAAGAATTACAAAAATTTATTAGATTTGAACAAGCAGAGGTAAGAAAGGAACAAGCAGAAAAACAAAGAAAATTTCTTGAGCAAATTAAATTGGAGAAACGGATAGAAGGTTTTAGAAAAAGAGAAGCATTAGAAATTAAAAATTTGGAAAAATTTGTTTTAAGTCAGCAGAGAGATTCCTATGAAGACGTTCAACAACGTATAGATAAAATTAAAGAAAAATATCAAGCTTTAAGAGATCAAAAAATTAGAGAGAGAGTGGAGCAATTAGGGGTAAAGGTTGAAGAAGGTGATGATAGGGAGATTTTACTAGAAAAAGAGAGAGTTTATAATTTAGAGAGACAAAAGATCGAATTTGCACTTGAAAGCTTTTTTAGATCTGCTCATAGTTTATGTTTTCAAATTAACAAAAAATATATTCCAAAATATTTAAGCATTATGAGAGTAATAGATAAACGTTTTGAAACAGGAGAAATTTTCATTAAATGGGATGATGTACCGGATGAAGAATGGCTTATTCTTATTTATATAAAAGATAATTCACCGAATGAGGGAATAGTAATTGAAGATAAAACAAACCCTGAAAAAAACATGTCTTATGAATTTAAATCTTCTGAAATTTTTAAAGCATCAGACATTATGGTTGACGCTTTAACAAAACTTTTAGATAGAGAAAGAAATAAAAGAAAAGCTAGTTAATTAGATTATCTAATTTTTTAATCTCACCAATCTTAAATATAATTGCATCTTCTTTTTTATATCCAAATTTTTCAGCATTAGCTTTAAACCTTATTGGTGGTTCCCAAATAGGTTCCAAACTCAAGATAGCTGTTCCCCAATGCATACCTACAACTTTTTTTACTTTCAGATCTTTCATTAAAGACAATAACTCCTCAGGATTTGTATGGAAAACTGACCTGTCTTTAATAGGAATTATCGGGTAAAAATTGTAGGCACCAATATTTCCAAAAGCTAAGTCAATTGGACCGAATTTTTTTCCTAATTCTTTATAAAAGGGAGCTGGCCCTGTGTCACATGCAAAAAAAATTTTTTTATTTTTGTATTCAATTAAAAAACTTCCCCAAAGACTTCTATTTGTATTTCCATCTCCCCAAATCCAACGTTTACTCCAATGTTGAGCTGGAAGCATTGTTATAGATATTTCATCATTAATTTTAATTTTATCAAACCAATCCATTTCTTTGACATTTTCTTTTTTGTATCCATTNTTTGTAAAATACTTTCCAAGTTTTAGAGGTACAAGAACTTTAGTTTTTTTAAAAGGAAAATTCTTTATTGTTCGAATTGAAAAATGATCATAATGATTATGTGATCCNAGAAATACATCTATTTTAGGAAGTTGTTTAAGGGTTAAAGGAGATTCAATATACTTCTTAGGACCAAACCAAAGAGGGCCATAATTATTTTCAAAAACTGGATCGGTAATAATCGTTGTTTCGCCAAGCTTAATTAAAAAACTGGCATGATCAAGCCACATAACATACGAGTCCGATTTATGTTTTTGTAGATTTTTTAAAACTGTTTGTTTATTAATTACATGTTCCGGAGGGTAATTAATTTCAAGTTTCTTTTTTTCTTCTCTAAAAACTTTCCAATTCCACTTAAAATTTGGATCTCTTTTGGGACCACCCTCTAAATTTCTAAAAGCAAAAAGCTTTCCGTCTTTATAAATATGATGATAGGGCTTTTGATCCATAGCTAATAAATTCGAGATTAAGAAAGATGAGATTATACAATAAATAATAAGGGGTCTATACATAAACCCCTTATTATCATAAATAACAAAAAATTAAGAATTAATTTAGCTATTTAAACAGTTGGCTTTATTTATTCTTTTGTCGAAATCCTTNACTGCNTCTTTACTNACAAACCATACATAAGATTTCTCTTGCAGTTGTTTTTCATCTGATGCCGTACAACGAGCTCCAAACTTGATTGTNCTTCCAGCCATGTTGCTACCAGCGCAATTNGTTAACAAAAGTAACAAAGATAAAATAGATAATGTTTTCATATTAATAATATGTATTAAAAATCTGTGTTTTGATTGGCATAAATTAGTCAAAAAAAAGAAAACAAAACTCTATTGTTTTTATTCAAATAATTGTTAAATTGCTCTGTGAAACTCAATAAAAAAAATAATAAAGTAGCGATCATAATGGGGTCACAATCAGACTATCCTGTTATGAAAGATGCAGAAAAAATTTTGAAGCTTTTAAAAATTAATTACGAGGTTTTGACTGTTTCAGCTCATAGGACTCCTAAACGGATGTTTGAATTTGCAGAGAACGCTGCAAAAAAAGGTTTTGCAGTTATTATTGCAGGGGCGGGAGGAGCNGCTCATTTGCCAGGAATGGTTTCATCATTAGCAACTATTCCAGTAGTTGGTGTTCCAATTGAAAGTAAAAATTTAAAAGGCTTAGACAGCTTATTATCAATAGTCCAAATGCCTAGAGGCTGTCCAACAGCTACTATGGCAATTAACGGGTCTTTTAATGCTGGATTATATGCAGCCTCAATTATTGGAACATTNGATTTTAAAATTAGATCTAATCTTGAAAAATGGAAACGATCACAAACNAGNTCAATTAAAAAAAAACCTAAATAAAAATTAATGTCTTANGCTACTTTAGGAATCATTGGTTCTGGTCAATTGGGGTCTTTGTTATGTCAAGCAGCTAAAAAACTAAATATTAAAACAGTTGTTGTNTCAGATGATAAAGATGGACCTGCTCAAAAATANGCAGATGATTTTATATATTCTAAGTACGATAACAAAGAAAAAATTAAGAAATTTATAGATCTTGTNGATCTTGTAACTTTTGAATTTGAAAATATCCCTGTAGATATTTTAATTATGATTAACAAAGAAAAAAAAGTACTACCTAAACCAGAAATAAATAAGATTATTCAAAACAGAAAATTAGAGAAGGAATTTGTAAATAATCTAGNTATTAAAACTACAGAGTGGGCTTTTATCAAATCTGCAGATGATATAGAAAAAAATANTAATNTATTACCAGGTATTTTAAANACCAATACNTTAGGTTATGATGGTCNTGGGCAATTTNTTCTTAATTCATTATCTGATGTAAAAAAAGATTGGTGCTTCACAGCAGATTANATTTTNGAGAAGAGGGTTAATTTAAAAAAAGAAATTTCAGTANTTATCACTCGATATAAAAAGGGTGAAAATTATATTTACGAACCTATTGAAAATATACATAAAGACCAAATATTAAAATTTTCTAAAATACCAGCCGATATAAGTCAAAATACTTTTAAAAAAGCCCAAGATTTTGCAAAATTAATCGCGGATAAATTAGACTATGTTGGAACAATGTGTGTAGAATATTTTTTAGACCAAAACGAAAATCTTTTAGTAAATGAAATTGCTCCTAGAGTTCATAATTCAGGTCATCTTACAATAAATGCATTCAATGTTAGTCAGTTTGAAAACCATATAAGAGCTGTCATTGGACTAAAAAAAAAGGATGTAAAGAAAATATCCAACGCTGAAATGAATAATATTTTAGGATTTGAAATAGAAGAATATAAAAATAAATCTTTCAAAGATGAAGAGTTCTTTTTTGATTATGGAAAAAAAGAAATTAAAGATAAAAGAAAAATGGGTCACTTAACTATTCTTAAAAAGTAAATTTATTTAATCGTGATACGATGCATAATTCGCGTNCAGTTTTTAACCTCACTAGCTTTATGCATAACACTTAAATTGTCCCAAACCACTACATCTCCTTTATCCCANTTATAAGAAAATATAAATTCATCTTTATTAACATGATCTATTAAATATTTTTTTATCTCTTCACTTTCTTTTTCATTAATCTTTATTTTCATAAGATGCCCAGGAGAAACATATAAGGATTTCTGTCCATCAACCTCATGAACAATTGAATGTTCAGCCTCCATTATTTGAGCAGACTTAATGCCAGAGCGTGACTCTAATTCTCTACGAGTTTTTGAAATTGGACCAGCAGATGAAAAAATACCTTTTGCATTTTTAATTTTTTCTTTTATTTGCNCGGGCAATTTATTNTANGAGTTNAAACCCGAGGAGAAGATAGTATTTCCTTGGTCATCAGGAACTTCAATACTCATCAACATNGTNTATCNNGGTCTATCCTTATCTAAATAGGAGGTATCCTGATGTAAAAAAGATCCACCAAAAGCAACACTTTTGTCAGTTGGTTTTCTTTCCAAGACATTTATAAATGGATAATTTTCTAAACCTTTTAATCTTGGATACTCAACTAATTGACCNAAAGATTTTGCAAAGTTTTGATACATTTCAGAGTTCAAATTTTGTTTTTTAATAAAAACGACTCCGTACATATTGAGAATATCTTTAATCTGATTAATTTGATCTTTTTTAAGATTATTTAGATCTAAATCNTTAATATAAGCTCCGACGTTATTTTTACCTGGAGATATAGAAAAATTAGTCATTTACTTTATTGGATTAATTATTGATGGATCATTTTTAGCAGGATTATTTACATCTGTCGATATTTCATAAAATTTTAATTTAGGCGGGCTTACGCTATTTAAAAATTCAACTGCATTATTATTTAAATTAAAGTAATTATTGATTTGAGATTTTTGAATTATAACAGGTTGTCGATGATGTACTTCAGAATTTGTTGATTCAGCATCCCGAGTAATCACACAAAACTGTCCGTTATCATGAATGCCTGCTAAAAAAATATCTTGATCATCAATTTTGGTAAAATAATAGGGAACTTTTTTATTTTCAGTCTTTTTCCATTCGTAATAACCCGAACATGGAATAATGGCCCTAGAATTAACGATTAATTTTTTAAAACTTACTTTTGTATCTATTCCCTCTAACCTTGCATTATGAAGAGGTCTAAAATCTTCTTTCGCCCAAGAGAATTTAAGTCCCCAAGTTGTCATCTCTAAATATTTTCCATTAGTAGCTGACTTTATCACTGGATATTTTCCGCCAGGTGAACAGTTAAAATTATCCTGCTCTAAGTCAACATTTATGTTTTTTTTAACTAAACTATTAGCAACCAATAAAGTTGATTTTTTAACTGCGTATCTTCCACACATTATTTATTTCTCTTCTCTCTTCTCAATTTTCTTTTTTCTTTAAGACTAAGTTTAGCTTTTTTCAAAAAGTTTCGGTCTTTTTGACTTTTACCTGAATATCTTTTAGACATGATTATAATTGCCTAGCTAATTTTC
>NHHO02000011.1 GCA_002171035.2 Candidatus Pelagibacter sp. TMED165 | reverse complement strand
AATAATGTTTATAAAAAAATTAAGAGAGATAGAAAATATTTTTTTTCAGCTAAAGATATAGCCTTATTTGAAGCTCTTAGAAATGATGGTTTTGAAATACCTAAAGATATAAACTTAAAACAAATGTCAGAAAATTATAGCGTTCCTGAAAATCTAGTAAATCTGGCTAAAAATGGAGAATCTGCTTTTCTAAGCTTAAAGTTTGTTGAAATTATCGGACAAGATGAAATTTCCGATCTTGATCCTGAAACTATTTATTTTATCACCAATATATTGAATCAAGCTAAACTTTTTAAACTTAGGAATAAAATTTTGATTTCAGCGCTACCCCTTAGAACTTAATTATATTATAATTAATTTATGACAATACGTAAAATTTTAACAGAGCCCGATCCATTTTTAAGACAAAAATCTAGAGACGTAATTAAAGTTGATAAGGAAATAAGAACTTTAATGAATGATATGCTAGAGACAATGTACGATGCTCCAGGAATAGGTCTTGCGGCAATTCAAATTGGTGTACCTAAAAGAGTAATAGTCTTAGATATATCAAAAGAAGAGGAAAAAAAAATGCCATTATATTTCGTAAATCCAAAAATAATCTATAGCTCAAAAGTCGACACAACGTATGAGGAGGGATGTCTTTCAGTACCAGGCCAATTTGCTGAAATAGACAGACCAGATAAGTGTACTGTTAAATATCTTGATTATAACGGGGATAAAAGAGAGTTAAAAGCTGAGGGTATTTTAGCTACTTGCATACAGCATGAAATGGATCATCTGGAAGGTATTTTATTTATAGATTATTTATCTAAACTTAAAAAATCTATGATAATAAAAAAACTTTCAAAACAAAAAAAATCAATAGAAAGAATCGTAGTTTAATTTCAATAAATTAATGTCAAAAAAAATCGTTTTTATGGGAACGCCTAAGTTTTCAATTAAAACCTTAGAAGCTTTGGAAAAATCTTCTTACGAAATTGTTTGTGTTTATACTCAACCCCCAAAAAAATCTGCTAGAGGACAAAACATAAATCCATCACCAATACAAATTATAGCAGAAAGATTATCTTTGAAAGTAAGGTCTCCAAATAATTTGGATAGTGAAGAAGAATTAAAATATTTTAAATCGTTGAATCCTTATATTGCTATTGTCGTTGCTTATGGAAAAATTATACCTGAAAATTATTTAGATATTCCAGAAAAAGGTTTTTTAAACATTCATGCTTCCTTATTACCTAAATTAAGGGGAGCAGCTCCAATCCAAAGAGCAATAATGAACATGCACAAGGAGAGTGGAATTAGTTTTATGAAAATTCAAAAAGATTTAGATACTGGACCTTGTATGATGCAAATTAGCACTAAAATCAATGAACAGACATCGTCATCAAATTTATCAAATGAATTATCAAACCTAGGGGCTAAAAATATAGTAAAGTGTTTAGAATTAATAAAAAAAAATAACGCAAATTTTTCAGAACAAGATCATACAAAGACTTCATATGCTAAAAAAATTGATAAAAAAGAGTCTAAAATAATGTGGGATCAAAAAGCTGATATTATTCTGGCAAAAATAAATGGTTTAAATCCTAAGCCAGGAGCATGGTTTGAATTGGCAGGGTCTAGATATAAGATATGGAAAGCAAAAATTATAAATTTACAAGGTAACCCAGGTGAATTGATCAATAAAAATATGACAATATGTTGTAAAGATAAAGCAATTCAAATTTTAGAAATACAAAAAGAAGGAAAAAAAAAGTTATCAATTAAAGATTTTTTAAAAGGCACAAAAATTAATTTTGGCAAAAATTTTACTTAATGTTTACTTACCAAATATTAATTGAATATGAAGGAAAAAAATTTGCAGGTTGGCAAATTCAAAAAAATGGTATTTCAGTTCAAAAAGTAATTCAAATAGCTCTAAAAAAAATAATTAAAAAAAAAATTGTTATTTCTGGTTCAGGAAGAACAGACTCTGGCGTAAATGCTTTTGAACAGTCTGCTCACTTTAAAACAAATTATGTTATAAATAATAAAACTAAATTTCTAGAGTCAATAAATCACTTCTTAAGAAATCATAAAGTATCAATTTTAAATGTAAAAAAAAAAAATAAAGGCTTTCACGCTCGATACAGCGCAAAAAAAAGGACATATAAGTATTTTATAATTAATAGAGTTGCACCTTTAGCATTAGATAAAAATAGAGCCTGGCATTTAAAAAAAAAACTGGACGTAAAAATTATGAAAAAAGGGGCAAAAATATTAGAAGGAACTAGAGATTTTTCTACATTTAGAGCTTCGTCTTGTGGAGCTAAATCTCCAATAAAAACTATTAATTTTTCAAATATTAAAAAAGTTAAAGATAAAATTGAAATAACTTTTATCTCAAGATCATTCTTACAGCAACAGGTAAGATCCATGGTTGGTTGCTTAAAATATTTAGGTGAAAAAAAATGGAGTATAAAAAAATTTAAAGAAGCTTTAATGTCTAAAAAAAGATCTAAGTGCGCGCCACCTGCTCCTCCCTGCGGTTTGTATTTATCTAAAATTGAATATTAATTTAGATTTGTGCTCTTATGTTGACTCTTTTGTTTTTTATTCTCCATCTTGACCCTTCACGAACTATATAGCCTGCACAATTTTTAGAACCACAATTGCATGGGTAATCTTTATAATCTTTATCAAAACTAAAACCGTAATCGTAGCTTAGCTCTTGACCTTTTTTAATATCTTTAATTGCAAATATCCATAATTTTAAACCTTTTCCATCAACTTCACAATTAGGGTTACAAGAATGGTTTATCAATCTTGCAGTGTTGTATTTAAAATCTCCATCAAGATCATATTTTTTGTTAAGATTAAATAAGTAAATTGCTTTTTCATTATCATATTTTGGGTTTCTCTCGGTTTCTTTTTTAGTGATAATTTTACCTTTATAATAAATAATTCTAGTACCAGATTTTATGTCTTGAGCAGCATAAAGACCTCTATTGTCTATGTTGGATTTTTTTATTTTATATAATTTCATCTAAAATATTCCACTAAAATATTATTGTATATTTTTTTTAACTTTTTTAAGTCTGCAATAGAAACACACTCATCAACTTTATGCATAGTTTTATTGACTAGGCCAAATTCTAGGCAAGGAGATATTTTTCTTATAAATCTAGCATCAGACGTACCTCCCGTTGTAGAGAATCTAGGATTTATTTTAGTTACTTCTCTAATTATTTTTTTTGCCATATAAATAGTTTTTTCTGGTTTTGTAAGAAAAGCATCTCCATTAGCAATATACTGAATTTTGTATCTACATTTATTTTTCTTACATATTTTTTTAATGACTAAATTTATTTTTTTTTTTAAAGTACTAGCTGTATGAATATTATTATATCTTACATTAAATCTAGTTTTTACTTTTGATGGAATTACATTATGAGTTTTGTTATTAACAAATATACTCGTAAATTCTAAATTTGAAGGTTGGAAATTTTTATTACCCTTATCAAGTTTGATACTTTTTAATCTATTACAAATATTTATTAAAGTATTTATTGGATTATTTGATAGATGAGGATAAGCTACATGTCCTTGTGTTCCAAAAACTTCTAAAACACCCGATAAACTTCCTCTTCTTCCAATTTTAATCATCTCACCTAATTTTTTAGGATTAGTTGGCTCACCAACTATACAAAAATTTATTTTTTCTCTCTTTTTTTTCAAATAATCAACTACTTTTTTTGTTCCATTAATTGCCAAGCCTTCTTCATCTCCAGTAATTAAAAAACTAATAGATCCATTAAAATTAGGATTATTTTTTAAATAATTATCAACTGCTGACACGAAGCAGGCAATAGAACTTTTCATGTCATTAGCTCCTCTACCAATTAAATAATTTTTTCTTATCGTTGGTTTAAATGGGTTAATAGTCCAATCTTTATATTCTCCGGGAGGAACTACGTCAGTATGGCCAGCATAGCAAAGGTTAGGTTGTTTGCTACCTAACCTAGCATAAAGATTTTTAATAGTTCCATTTTTATCTTTAAATTTTAAAATTTTGCATTTAAATCCTAATGATTTTAATTTTTTACTTAAAAATTTAATTGCACCAGCATCTTTGGGAGTAACGCTAGGAAATCTTATAAGATCTTTTGATAGTTTTATGACATCTATACGTGGCATTAATCTCTCAACAGATCGTTAATAGAAGTTTTGCTTCTAGTTTTTTCATCCACTTTTTTAACTATAACAGCACAATATAAAGAAGGGCCCTCTGGATTCTTTTTATTAGGCAAGCTTCCAGGAACCACTACTGAGTACGCAGGAACTTTACCAAAAGTTATTTTTCCAGTAGCTCGATCAACTATTTTTGTTGATGCACCAATATAAACACCCATAGAAATAACAGCACCTTTTTCTACTAGTACTCCTTCTGCTATTTCAGATCTTGCACCAATAAAACAGTTATCTTCTATGATAACTGGTCCTGCTTGCAAAGGTTCAAGCACTCCTCCGATCCCAGCACCCCCAGAAATATGACAGTTTTTTCCAACTTGAGCGCAAGACCCTACAGATGCCCAAGTATCGATCATCGTACCTTCATCGACGTAAGCTCCAAGATTAACAAAGCAAGGCATCAAAACAGCATTCTTCGCTATGAAAGAACCTTTTCTAACAACTCCGTTCGGAACATGCCTGTAGCCAGCTTTTTTCCAATCCTCCTCTTTCCAATTAACAGATTTTCCAGGAACCTTGTCATACCAAGACGTATAAGGGCCTCTTAAAATTTCCATTTTATTAATTTTAAAACTTAAGAGTATTGCTTTTTTAATCCATTGATTTACTTTCCATGAGCCATTTTTTTTTTCAGCCACTCTTATTTTACCCTGGTCAGTTAATTCTATAGTTTTGTGAATTGCATCAATAATAGGTTTAGCTGAGTCGATGTTTACTTTATCTTTATCATCAAAAGATTTATTTATAATTTTTTCTAATTCATCTAAGTTCATTTATCTCCTTTAAAAATTTAGCAAGATTATCAATTTTATAATTAATAAAGTCAGAGTCTGAAAATTCAGCTGCCCAAGGTTCATTATTTTTAATCCAAACAGTTTTCATTCCTAATTCATGCGCTGGTTTTAAATTTCTTGCGATATCCTCAATAAATATACTATATTGTGGCTCAATTTTGTATTTTTCTATAATTTTTTTATAAGGCTCTACCGAAGGCTTGGGTATAAAATCTGACTCTACTATATCGAAGACACCATCAAAAAGCTTATCGATACCAATTCTTTTAGTAACGTTAGCAGCATGGGCTTTCGAACCGTTGGTAAATATAAATTTTTTACCTAATAAGCTAGATATTTCCTGTTTTAGTAAATTGTCTGGTTTCAAGAAATCTAAATTAACATCATGCACAAATTCTAAGAATTCATTTGCATCAATTTCATGATTTTTTATCATACCATTAAGAGTTGTGTTGTATTCGTGAAAATAATTTTTTTGTATTTTTTTAGCCTCTTTAATACTGACTTTAAGTTTTTCAGATATAAATTTTGACATTTTTTTATCCACTTGATCAAAAACTTTAGTATCTCCAGAATACAAGGTATTATCCAAATCAAATATCCAATATTTTATTTTTTTTAAGTCTTTCATTTTCTTATTAGTGTCCCAGCTCCTTGGTCAGAAAATATTTCATTAAGTATCGAATGGGGTTTTCTTCCATCTAAAATAACTACACCTCTTACTCCATTTTCTACCGCGTCTATACAATTTTGAATTTTTGGTATCATACCACCTTGAACAATTTTCAACTTGATTAAATTTTCAATATCAAATGGTTTTATTTCTGATATTAAATTTTTTCTNTCGTCGTAAACTCCTTCAACATTTGTCATCAATATAAGTCTTCTTGATTTAAGTTTTTTTGCTATTGCACTTGCTGCAGTNTCTCCGTTAATATTATAAGTGAGATTATTTGCATCTAGACCAAGAGGNGCAACCACTGGTATTTGACTCTTACTNAAAATATTTTTAATTAAATCTGTATTAATTTTATATGGCACCCCAACAAACCCAAGTTCCTGTCTATCTGGTACGATACTTATTATATTATTTGTCTTAGAATTAATGGAGACTGCTTTTGGACCTTTTTTGTTCAAAGAACTTACTATATCGTTATTAAAATCAATTAGTACGTTTTCAACTATTTTTATTACATTTTCATCTGTAACCCTTAAACCATTTAAAAATTTAGACTCAATTTTTTTTTTTCTTAGCTCTTTTTCTATTCTCGGACCGCCTCCATGTACAACGACAACTGAGAGGCCCAGCTTATTCAATATAAAAATATCTTGAATAAAGTTATTAAAGACATTTCTATCAATTAATACATTTCCACCATATTTTATAACAATTAATTCATTTTTATATTTTAATACATATTTGGAAACATTATTAATATTAGGAGCAGTTTTTGGCCATATTGATTTTATCTCTATTAATGATTTATCTTCAGGCATCTAATTAGTTTTGATCTTNGTCTTTTTCATTATTACCCATTGTTGAGCTATAGTAAGAATATTATTTATCGTCCAATAAACAACCAAACCAGAGGGAAATGAAGCTAAAATTATCGTTAAAAAAATTGGAAAAAAAGCAAATATTTTTGCTTGAATAGGATCTGTGGGTGCAGGATTTAATTTTTGTTGAACCCACATTGATAGACCCATTAGAATAGGCCATATTCCAATTACTAGAAAACNTGGAGGATCCCACGGAATTAAACCAAAAAAATTAAAAAGAGAAGTAGGGTCCTGAGCTGAAAGATCTTTAATCCATCCAAAAAATGGCTGATGCCTCATTTCTAGAGAAATAAATAACATTTTATAAATAGCAAAAAAGAAAGGTATTTGAATTAATATTGGAAGACAACCAGAAGCGGGATTAACTTTTTCCTTTTTGTATAATGACATCATTTCCTGTTGAAGTTTCATTTTGTCATCTTTGTAAACCTCCTTTAATCTCACCATTTCTGGTTGCAGCGCCTTCATTTTTGCCATAGATCTGAATGAGTAATTTGCAAGAGGAAAGAACAACAATCTTATACCTATTGTGATTAGAACAATAGCAATTCCAAAGTTACCAGAAATTTTAAATAAATAGTCAATTACAAAAAACAGAGGTTTTGTAAAAAAATAAAACCATCCCCAATCTATAGTAAGATCAAATTTTTCTATGTTTTGATTAGCAGCATAAGCGTCAATAGTTTCAACCTCTTTTGCAGCTACAAATAGTCTTACATCGTTGGAATTATTTGAAGAGGGTTTAATTATAGTAGGTGAGTTTAAAATATAATTAGCTTTAAACGACTCTTTGTATAGGAAAGTAGATTTAAAGCTTTCTCCTTGTTTAGGAACTAAAGCCGACAACCAATATTTATCTGTTATACCCAACCAGCCTTTACTAGCTTCTCTTGATATTTTTTTTTCTTTTATATCATCGTAGTCGTCCTCTTTAAGCTCCTCATCGAACACACCTATAAAACCTTCATGAGAAATATAAAAGTTTTGTATATCATCAGGAATTTTATTTCTTGTTATTTGAGCATAGGGATACAATTCTATTAAGGCGCCTGTATTGTTTTCTACAATTTGTGAAATATTAAATAAATATTTATTATCTAATTTTATAATTTTTTTAAAAGTTATTCCTTCCCCATTTTTCCATTCCATAGTTAAGGGTTGATTTTCTGTTAGTATATTATTACCTTTTACACTCCATATAGAATTTGATGATGGTACTTTTATTTTGTTACCTATACTAGTCCAACCAGTCTCAACAAAAAATCCATTTTCAGTTTCTCGTGGATTTAGAAATATAACATTTTTTTTGTCTCTTAAATCTTGTTTATGATTTTTAAAAGAAATATCATCTATAAGCCCACCCTTTAAAGCTATAGATCCGATTATACTACTATTTTCTATTTTAACTCTTTTTACATTTTTAATTGAGTCTTCTCTGGATATAGTTTTTAATTCCAATGTATTATTTATAGTTGGAGAGATATTATTTTCATTGCTTTTTTTTTCGATTTGATTTTGTTTTGGAGAAACTTGTTTTATACTCTCAGGTTTTTCAACAAAAGCACCCCAAAAAAGCAAAACAGACATAGATAAAGCAATTGCCACAAATACATTTTTATTATCCATTAAACTTTTCCTTTTTTAACTTTTTTTGGAACTAAATCTAACCCCGAGCCTCCACCTAAAAACTTGATTGGATGGCAACTAAATATCCTTTTGGACCCATAAAAAATACCTTTAATAATCCCATGTACATTCAGAGACTCTATAAAATATTCTGAGCAAGTTGGTAAGTATCTACATTTTCCTGGAAATATAGGTGAAATAAAATACTTATAAATTTTGATAATAAAAATAAGTAGAAAAATTATAAATTTTGACATTTTTTATTTAAGTTTTTTAAAACATTTGGTCATCTCAAGCAGAAGAATATTATGTTTTTCTTCATAAGCTTTTGATTTACCAAAAACTATATAAGTATAATCACAATTAATTGCACCCTTTATTTTTAAAAGTTTTACCACAATAGCTTTCAATTTTCGTCTAATTTTATTTCTTTTAACTGCATTTCCAATTTTTTTTTTCATTACAAAACTTATTTGCAGAGTGTTTTGGTTTCTAGCTTTTTTTAAGTTTTTAGCCGCAAATATTGAAAAAAAATCAGTGTGAATTTTTTTCTCCTTAAGTGCTTGTTTAAAATGGATACTTTTTTTTAAACTTATAAGCCTAANCATGAATAACTAAGTTGAAATAGTTTTTCGACCTTTGGCTCTTCTTCTTGATATGAGTTTTCTACCACCTTTTGTGGCCATTCTAGATCTAAATCCATGCCTTCTTTTTCTTACTAGATTACTGGGCTGATATGTTCTTTTCATAAAATATTTTTAGTTATATAGTTAATTATAATAGATAAGTACAGTTAAAATACACATATGAAACTAAACATTAAGATACTACTTGGTATTATTTACATCATTTGTTTTTCTATTTTGATTTTTACTGTTTTTTCTTATGTAGATTTAAAGGATTTAACAAATTTTACATTTATCCAAGAACATAAAGCTTCATTAGATTCTTATAAAAATAATAATCAAGTTTTACTTTTATCCATTTTCTTTATTTTTTCAACAATTTGGGTTTTGCTTCTTGGCTTTGGGTCTCCTTTAGCTTTACTTGGAGGTTTTATTTTTGGAAAATGGATTGGCACATTAATTTCGGTGATATCTTTTTCAGTGGGAAGCTTGCTCTTATACTCTTTAGCTAATTTATTTTTAAAAGATTTAATTAAAGAAAAATTATCTTGGAGGATAAATAAGTTTAGGGACTTATTTAACAAAAATGAACTATTATATTTTACGCTTTTCAGATTTACTGGTGGAGGCGGCATACCATTTGGAATACAGAATGTTTTACCAGTGATCTTCAATATGAAATCAAAAAATTATTTTTTTGCAACATTTCTTGGGTTGATACCTAGCGTATTTATAATCAGCTCTTTAGGTTCTGGTTTTGAAAAATATATTAGTGATAAACAAACCATTATATGGTCAGAAATATTATTTGAACAAGAAATTTATTTACCTATTATTGGTTTTATAATTTTTTGTATATTGACCTATTTTTTAAAAAGGAAATTCTTTAAATAGCTTTTTATGAAAAATAATTTAATTAACGACTCNAGTCCCTATCTTCAACAACACAAAAACAATCCTGTAAACTGGCAAACGTGGAACAAAGAAACACTATCTTTAGCTAAATCTCAAAAAAAACCTATATTGCTAAGTGTTGGTTATGCAAGTTGTCATTGGTGTCACGTCATGGCCCATGAAAGCTTCGAAGATAAAGAGACTGCAGATCTAATGAACAAGTTATTTATAAATATAAAAGTTGATAGGGAAGAGAGGCCAGATCTTGATTTTATTTTTCAAAGCGCATATCAACTTTTTAATCAAACAGGAGGCGGATGGCCTCTTACAATGTTTTTAGATGAAAATGGCTTCCCTTTTATGGGAGGCACATATTTTCCTAAAATACGACAGCACGGCTTACCATCTTTCAAAGAAGTTTTAGAAAAAGTAGGAGAAGCTTATTCTCAACAAAAAGATCAGATTATCAAACAATCTTCGATAATTACTAAAAGTTTGGAATTAAAAAAAACTTCTGTTTTAAATCAAGATCTTGAACAAATTTTAGAAAATACTCTTAATAATTTGGACGAAGTTAAGGGTGGGTATAAAGGATCACCAAAATTTCCAATTTTCAATGTTTATGACACTCTTCTATACTTTTTTAATAAAACTAAAAATAATAAATATTTACAACCAGTTGAATTAATTTTAAAGCAATTGTGTTCTCAAGGTATTTACGACCATGTTGAGGGTGGCATTTCAAGATATACAGTTGATGAAAATTGGCTAATACCACATTTTGAAAAAATGCTTTACGATAATGCACAATTTATTTTATTACTTTCAAAATATACTAACGTTAAAAAGAATGAATATTTTGAAAGTAAAATTGTACAAACTATAGAATTCATAAATAAAAATTTTACTACTAAAATCAACGGTATTTTAGGATCTGCTTACGACGCGGATAGCGAGGGAGAAGAGGGAAAATACTATGTATTTGCATATAAAGAGTTAAAAGACATAAAGAATTTAGATAGTTATTTTGAAATAAAGTTGGAGGGCAATTGGGAAGGAAAAATTATTTTAAAAGAAAAAAATCCTCCAACAGAGGAAATTTTAAAACAATTAAAAAAAATAAGACAAAATAAAACTAAGCCTTTTTTTGACAATAAAAATCAATTAGACTTAAACGCTCTTTGGGTAAGCGCTCTTGTATCTGCTCACAAAATTTTGCCGAACAATGGATATTTAAATACGGCAGAGGATCTTTTTGATAAATTAGAAAATTTTTTTCTTAAAGACGAACTTTTTCATAGTAATTCAAAAAAAAAAGTTTTTATCGAGGACTATGCATATTCAATAAATATGCTTTTAGACTTATACGATAGAACATTAAAACCTGACTACATTATTAAAGCCAAGAATATATGCTCTAAGGCTATTAAACATTTTTATGTAAATAAAAAAGCAATATTTCAGAAGAATAAATTGACTGATAACGATTTATTTCTTCAACCTATAGACATAACGGACCACACTATACCTAATGGAAATTCAATTATGTTATTAAATTTTTCTAGATTAGGAATGAAAAAAGAAGGTAAAGAATTATCGGATAGTTTAAATGGTTATCTAAATGTTTATAAAGCCCTTATGATAAGCAGTTTAAAATCTATTGATTATTTTAATACAATCTTGTCAGGAAAAAATTGCTCTGACGAAGGTTGCGATATTTAAAACAAAAACATAAGCAATTAAACCAATTAATGCTTCACGTAATAATAGAATTAACAGTTTTTATTAGAGACTTGCATAATTTCCATCAACAAAGTAAAATTAAATAAATGCAGGAGCAAAAATGGGTATTCACTACGATTACAAATCTACAAGAGGCGAGAAAGCTATGAAGAAAGAAGCTAAAAAAAAAGCTAGGCTTGAGCAAAAAAGAGCTAAAAAAAGTAGTATATCACAAAAAGAAGAGTCTAAGAAAATGCATGATATAGACAAACCCATTACTCTTGAAGATTTAACTAATCCAGATAACGAATAATTATTTTATGGGATCTTTTTCTAAAAAAGATTCTCGTCTTGAAACAAGACGAGAAGTAGCTTTAAAAACTAATTTGAAAAAAAGAAAAATATTCCTAAAAAAAACAAAAAAAAAAAACAATGACAGTGCTATCAGATAAATGGATTAAAGATATGGTTAAAACAAAAGGTATGATCAAACCTTTTGTAGACAAACAAAAAAGAAGAGGAAAAATTTCTTTTGGACTTTCGTCTTACGGTTATGATGCTAGAGTATCAAATGAATTTAAGATTTTTACTAATGTAAATTCGGGAATAGTTGATCCTAAAGTGTTTAAAAAAGAGAGCTTTGTAACTAAAATTGGTAAAGAATGTATAATTCCTCCAAACTCATTTGCTCTTGCAAGCACTATGGAGTATTTTAAAATTCCAGACAATGTGCTTGTTATTTGTTTGGGAAAATCAACATATGCTAGATGTGGAATTATAGTTAATGTTACTCCTTTAGAACCTGGCTGGGAAGGTCACGTAACTTTAGAATTTTCAAATACAACACCACTACCTGCAAAAATATATGCAAATGAGGGTGTAGCACAATTTGTTTTTATTAAAGGAAACGAAAAACCTCAAATAACTTATGCCAAGAGAAAAGGTAAATACATGAAACAAAAAGGTGTTACCCTGCCAAAGGTCTAGGTTAATCTTAATGCAAAAACTTATTATCAAAAGTAAAAAAAAATTAAGTGGTAGAATCCCTATTTCAGGCTCTAAAAATGCAACTCTTCCAATTTTAGCTGCATCTATTTTAAGCAATAAATCAGTTACATTAAAAAATGTTCCTTTTGTACAAGATGTATATACAATGATTAATTTGCTTAAACACATCGGAATGAATGTAAAAATTTTTAAAAATAAAAATATTTTAAAAATTTCAAATGACAAACATCTTCAAACTATAGCACCATACAGACTATTAAAAACCATGCGAGCTGGAGTTTTAGTTTTAGGCCCTTTATTAGCAAGATATAAAAAAGCAAAAGTTTCTTTACCGGGAGGTTGTGCAATTGGAACGAGACCAGTCAATCTTCATTTGTTCGCATTAAAGAAATTAGGAGCAAAAATTAAAATAAAAAATGGATATATATTTGCATCTGCTAAAAATGGGTTGAAGGGAAGTTTTATTAAATTTCCATCCGTATCTGTAGGCGCTACAGAAAATGCTATTTTAGCTGCAGTTAGTGCAGAAGGTCAAACTACCTTAGCTAATTGTGCAACTGAACCAGAGATTCAAGATATGATTATTTTTTTAAATAAAATGGGCTGTAAAATAAAAACTTTAAAAAAAAGAAAAATTTTGATTGATGGAATAATGAATTTTTTACCGACCACTCATAAAATTATATTTGATAGAATTGAACTAGGCACTTATTTAATTGCAGCAGCTTTAGTCGGAGAAAAAATTATATTTACAAAAATTAACCCAAATATTATTAAAACTGAAATAAAAATATTAAAAAAGATGGGAGTTAAATTAATAATTGATAAAAATAAAATTACAGTATTAAAATCAAATAATATAAAAAATATTTCGTTAAAAACAGAGCCATACCCAGGTTTTCCTACAGATCTTCAGGCTCAAATAATGGTTCTTATGACCAAAGCCAAAGGTAAATCTACAATAAAAGAAAATATTTTTGAAAATAGATTTATGCATGTTCCAGAATTAAAAAGAATGGGAGCCAAAATTGAAACAAAAAACAATATTGCAATAATTAACGGTCCCTGTTCTTTATCAGGAGCAGAGGTAATGGCAACTGACTTAAGAGCTTCAGTTAGTTTAGTTTTAGCTGGATTAGTTGCTGACAACAGAACAATTATAAATAGAGTATATCATTTGGATAGAGGTTACGAAAAATTAGATAAAAAACTATTAAATTGCAAAGTAAATATTAGAAGAATTTAGAGTGCAAACAAAAAACCTTAAATTATTAGCTACAACAGAAGAAGACCTGAGGGTAATTTCTGCTCATTTACAGGACTCTATAGTTTCAACTTTAGATATAGCAAGTTTAAATAAAAGTAGAATTTTTTTAATGCAATTAAATAGATTTATGTGGGAAGATGTTGAAAAAGGTGTTTTTAGGAAAAACAAAAGAATTCGAACAATATTAAAATTTGATAATGTTATAAAAGTTACTGCAAAAAAAATACCTCAAAGAAACAAACAAATTTTTTTAGATTTTTTAGCTATTGAAAGTAATCAATTGACTGATAATAGTTATGAAATTAAATTAATATTTTCAGGAGATGCAGTTATTAAGATAAATTTAGAAGTTATAGATGTCACTTTAGATGATCAAGGATCTCCTTGGGAAAGCAAAACTAAACCAAAACATAAATTTTTATGATATTAAAATATTTAAATGGAAACCAAAAAAATTTTAAAAAAAAATTAGAAAATTTACTTGATACAAGAAGAACTCAAGAGCCAAGAAAACTATTTTTAGTTAAAAAAATTATATCTGAAGTAAAGAAAAATAAAGATAAAGCTTTAATTAAATACGAAAAAAAATTTACTAAAACAAAAAAAATTAATATTAATAATTTAAAATTTACAAATTCAGAGATAAAAAAAACTTTGAATAAATTAGATAAAAAAACAAAAAAATCTATTGATTTAGCTTTTAACAGAATATTTAAATTTCACAAAAAACAATCACTAAATAATTTTAAACTAGTAGATAAATACAAAAATCAACTATCATACTCTTCAAGTTCAATTAAAAGAGTTGGGATCTATGTTCCGGGTGGAACTGCAAGTTATCCAAGCACAGTATTAATGAATTGTATCCCAGCGCTTATTGCTGGAGTAAAAGAAATTTATATGACAACGCCAACAATCGGAAAAAAATATAATTCTGCTGTTTTGTATGCAGCTAAAAAATGTAAAGTAAAAGAAATTTATAAAGCTGGTGGTGTGCAAGCAATAGCTGCTTTTGCTTACGGAACAAAATTAATAAGCAAGGTAGATAAAATAGTTGGACCTGGAAATAAATATGTTGCACTTGCAAAGAAAGAAGTTTTTGGTGATGTTGGAATAGATATGATAGCTGGACCATCAGAGGTTACAATAATTGCAGATCAAACATGTAATCCAGAATGGGTTGCTTCTGATTTAATTGCTCAAGCAGAACATGATGAGCACGCTCAGTCTATCGTTATTACCAATAGTAAGAATATTATTAAAAAAATAAATTTTTACATAAACGAACAATTAAAATTTTTATCAAAGAAAAAAATAGCATCTAAAAGCCTTAAAAAATTTGGATTTGTAGTTTATGCCAAAGGCATCGAGCAGATAGCAAATATTGTAAATATTATATCTCCTGAACATCTGGAGATATGCACGCATAATCCAAACAAATATTTAAAGAAAATACATAATGCAGGGTCAATTTTTTTGGGTAATTTTTCTCCAGAAGCAATGGGTGATTATCTTGCTGGAACAAATCATGTTTTACCAACCTCAGGATCTGCTAGGTTTTCATCTGGTTTATCTGTTTATGATTTTATAAAACGACATTCTATAATAAAAATATCTAAATCAGGTATTGAAAGATTAGGAGCATCGGTTATAAATTTAGCTGAGTATGAAAATTTAGAGGGTCATGCTAATTCGGTAAAACTAAGAATAAACAGGAAAAAATAATTGGCTAAACAAGAGACATTAGAATTTAAAGGTAAGGTTACAGAACTACTTCCTAACGCTATGTTTAGAGTTAGACTTGAAAATAATCATGAAATCCTAGCTCATACCGCTGGAAAATTACGCAAAAACAGAATAAGAGTTCTAGCAGGAGATAACGTAACGGTAGAAATGACACCTTACGACTTAACTAAAGGTAGAATTACTTTTAGAGGTTAGGCCTTGTAGCTCAGTAGTAGAGCAGTACCCTGAAAAGGTATGTGTCGTTTGTGCGATTCAAACCAAGGCCACCACCAATAAGGGACCTAATGAATAAAATCAAATCTGACATTGAAATAGCGAGAGCGGCAAATATAAAACCAATTAACGAAATTTTAAAAAAATTTAATATTTCAGATGACCCCTTTAATTTTAGTCCAATGGGACGCCATATAGCAAAATTAAATTTAAATTATATTGACTCTCTCAAAGAAAAAAAAAGCAATCTAATATTAGTAACTGCAATAACGCCAACACCTGCTGGAGAAGGAAAAACAACTACTTCAGTTGGATTAAATGACGCCCTAAATAAAATTGGTAAACAATCAATAGTCTGTTTACGAGAACCAAGTTTAGGACCTTCTTTTGGAATGAAAGGAGGCGCAGCGGGTGGTGGATATGCGCAAGTTATACCAATGGAACAGATTAACCTACATTTTACAGGTGATTTTCATGCAATTACCTCTGCGCATAATTTACTTTCTGCTTTAATAGACAATCACATTTACTGGGGGAATAAATTAAATATAGATCAAAGCAATATAGTTTGGAAAAGAGTAGTAGATCTTAATGATCGAGCATTAAGAACGATAGAAATAAACTTAGAAAAATTAAAATCTAACACACCAAGAAAAGATAGTTTTGATATAACCGTTGCGTCTGAAGTAATGGCAATTTTTTGCTTATCGAATAGCATTCAAGAATTAGAGGAAAAAATCGGTAATATTACTGTTGCATATTCAAAAGATAAAAAACCTATATATGCAAAAGACTTAAAAGCCCAAGGCCCAATGACAGTTTTACTTA
>NHHO02000001.1 GCA_002171035.2 Candidatus Pelagibacter sp. TMED165 | reverse complement strand
AAAACAAAAAACACCAGTATCTTGTACAATCTTAATGTACTTTTTACCCATACTTACTTTTGTTTTGCTATCCCAATTATCAGCTTGTTCTTTAGAATAACCAGTTAGTTCTCTTTTGCCATAACCAGTTGACATACTGATATAATCTTCTTTGGCACCAGCCATCATATTAGCGATACCATCATATAAGTTTTCTGCTGTTTTATTTACTAATGTCATTATTGAGCCTCCTTTTCCATTTCTTGTGAGTATAAACCAAGTATTGAGAAAGCAATACCTAGTAAGGCCATAGCACCGCCTAATAACCATTGATCGGCTTCGATAGCACCAGTAGCACCTATCAAAGACATAATACCAATAACAAATAATGTTACTGTAATATATTCATATATTTTTTTCATAGTGTTTTCCTTTGTTTTTGTTGTCATTACTCGTCCAATATACCATAATAAATAGCAGAAAGCAAGCAAAAAAAGCAAAAAAATGAAGAAAAAAGCAATATTTTTAGTAGTTGTTCTGGTTTTGTTCACTTCCTGCTCAGGAAAAGTGAAAAATTGTAAATTTTCGCCAGATTTAGAGACAATTGGCGAATCAGCCATTGAAAATATTGAAAATTTAGCAGAAACTAACTTAAAAAGCGGAAAAATGATCTGTAATTATTAAGATAAATAGTTGTAAAAAGAAAAATTATGAATTATTGTCAAAATTGTGGTCATAAAAGTCATTGTGGCGAAAAATGTTTACAGGATTACGGCGAATTAAAGAAAACCGTATGTTGTACTCATTGCCGTTGTGAATTAGATGATAAAAAAGCAAAAAATACAAAATTTTTAGACATTGATTCGTTTAACGGAGCATAAAATGGCAAAAATGAGAAAATTCCTGTTTTGGAATGAAGCAGGCGAAGAAAAAGAGAAAGAAGCTTTAAGTTTAAAGAAAGCAATAATGTCAGTTCAATCAGATTTTAAAGATAGAATGATAAGTGTTGAATATATCAGTAAAAAAGGCAAAGAAATGTGCCACGGTATTTTAATACCAATTGGTAGAAAAGTAAAACAAGCGTTAGTACAAGAAAGACGTATGGCGGCCGCTAAAGCTAAACGAGAGGCGTTAAGAAGATAATGCCAGCAGCTTGTAGAAAAGGCGATAGTTTATCAACAGGTCATATTTGTAGTTCGACAACCACATTAACAACACCTGGTCAATCAACGGTATTTGCTAATAGTATATTAATGGCTAGAGTTACAGATTCTACCGTGCCTCACCCTTTTCCACCAAGCCCACCTTGTGCTAATCACACAGCAGTTGTAAATGCTGGTTCATCTACGGTATTTGTAGAGAGTAAAGCATTGGCCAGAATAGGTGACAGTGCTGACGCTGGAGCAATGACTTCAGGTTCTTCTAACGTATTCTCTGGATAGTCTTATAAATATTAAGCGATATGGCAAACTATGACGCTTCAGTAACGAATAAAAGTAATAAAAGTGTAAGGACTTTTAAAGACCTAAACCTAGATTTCACTAGAAACACAGTTACTAATGATGTTCAAAAAATTGAAGATGTAGAGGCTATAAAAAGAAGTGTTAGAAATTTAGTTAACACTAATTTTTACGAGAGACCTTTTCATCCAGAATTAGGTTGTGGTGCCAGACAATTATTGTTTGAGCCATTTACACCAGTTACAAGTATATTTTTAAGAAGAAAAATTGAAGAAGTAATTACTAATTATGAGCCAAGAGCAAGATTAGATCAAGTCATTGTAACAGAAAGTCCTGATAGAAACGCCATAGAGGTAAGAGTAGTTTTCTATTGTATGAACATAGCAAATCCTGTTACAGTATTAACAACGCTACAGAGAATAAGATAATATGGCTTCAAATAAATTAACAGTTTCAGATTTAGATTTTGATAATGTAAAAAGTAATTTAAAAACATTTTTACAAAGTCAATCAGAGTTTCAAGATTACGATTTTGAGGGTTCAGGTTTTGCCGTTCTATTAGACCTTTTAGCTTACAACACACACTATCTAGGTTTCAATGCTAATATGTTAGCAAATGAAATGTATTTAGATTCTGCCGACATAAGAAAAAATATTGTGTCGTTAGCTAAAATGTTAGGTTACACACCAACATCATCAAAATCTCCTTTAGCAAACATTGATATTACAGTTAACAATGTTACAGGAAGTCCTGCTACTATTACAGCCGCTAAAGGTACAGTTTTTACAACAACGGTTGATGGCACAGCATATCAGTTTGTAACAAATGCCTCAACAACAATTTCACCAACTAACGGTGTTTATAAATTTTCAAGTTTGCCTATTTACGAAGGCACTTTAGTTACTTTTAAATATACAGTTGATAGTACAGATGTTGACCAAAAATTTATTATACCAAATGTTAACGCTGATGCTACAACTTTAAAAGTATCAGTTCAAAATTCTTCAAGTGATACAACAACTAACACATATACAAAAGCAACTGGTATAACAAGTTTAGATGATACAAGTAAAGTTTATTTTTTACAAGAAAGTGATGAAGGAAAATTTGAAGTATATTTTGGTGACGGTATTATTGGTAAATCTTTATCAGATGGTAATATTGTAATATTAGAATATATTGTTACAAATAAAACAGCAGCTAATGGCGCTTCTAGTTTTGCTTTATCAGGATCAATAGGTGGTTTTTCAGATGTTTCTATTTCAACAGTATCAAATGCTCAAGGCGGTTCAGAACCACAAACAAAAGAGTCAATTAGATTCAATGCGCCTTTACAATATTCAGCACAAGATAGAGCAGTTACAACAAGTGACTACGAAACAAAAGTTTTAGAATTATATCCTAATGCTCAGGCCGTTTCAGCTTGGGGTGGTGAAGATGAAGAAACACCTATTTACGGCACCGTAAAAATATCAATTAAAGCTGCTTCAGGTTCTACTTTAACAAATGCCACTAAAACAGATTTAGTAACTCAATTAAAAAAATTTAATGTTGCTTCGGTAAGACCAGAAATTGTTGATCCAGAAACAACAAAAATATTGTTAACTAGTAATGTTAAATATGACTCTAACGCTACGACTAAAACGTCTGATACTTTAAAGTCAAATATCATAACAACTTTAACAAATTTTAATTCATCAAATTTACAAAAATTTGATAGTATTTTTAGATACTCAAAAGTAACAAAAGCAATTGATGATACTGACACATCAATACTATCAAATATAACAACTTTAAAAATTAGAAAAGANTTTACACCNACNNTANATAGTNCAANNNNATATNANGTTTATTTTAGAAATGCNTTATACAATCCTCATNNNGNNCACAATANANCNGCNGGTGGTATTTTAGAATCATCAGGATTTAAAGTAGATGGCGATACAACAAATGAAATGTTTTTAGATGATGATGGAGCAGGAAATGTAAGAAGATATTATTTAGTTTCTGGTGTTAGAACATACGCTAACAATACACAAGGTACTATTAATTACTCAACAGGTCAGATTACACTAAACTCTTTAAATGTAGCTTCAATATCAAATATTAGAGGTTCATCTTCTACTGTTATTGAATTGACTGTAAAACCTGAATCAAATGATGTTGTGCCTGTCAGAAATCAAATATTAGAAATTGATACTGCTAATTCATCAATTGCCGTAACTGCTGATTCGTTTGTTGGAGGTTCTGCTGACGCTGGTGTAGGATATACAACAACAAGTAGTTACTAATGGCCTCATTTAAAGATAAACTATCCTTACTCATAGAAAAACAAGCTCCCGAGTTTGTTTTATCCGATCACCCTAAATTTTTAGAGTTTGTAAAAACTTATTATACATTTATGGAGTCGGCAGAGTTGGCCGTAACTAGTGTTGAGTCAACTGATGGTATTCAGTTAGAAACAGAAACAGCACAAACAAATAATTTAGTATTAGACGCTTCACGTTTAGATACAGATAGAACACAATTAGACGCTGGTGATAAAATAATTTTAGAAGACTCTTCGTTTGGTAAATTTGAAAGAGGCGAAACAATTACAGGCGATACATCAAAAGCGACAGCAACTGTTTTAGCGGAAGATTTAGGTAATAATAGATTATTCATATCAGCTCAAGATAAATTTTCTATGGACGAAATAATTACTGGTGGCACTTCAGGTGCTCAAGCAGTTATTAATAATTATAAACCTAATCCAGTTACTAATATTCAAGAGCTAACAAACTTTCGTGATCCTGATAAAGCAATATCAAACTTTTTAACTAAATTTAGAAATGAGTTTTTAAATACTTTACCAGAAACTTTAGCCACAGGTGTTAATAAAAGAAACTTAATAAAAAACGTAAAAACTTTATATAGATCAAAAGGTACTGCTAGAGGCCACGAGTTATTTTTTAGATTACTATTTAATGAAGATTCTGAAACAATTTATCCTAGAGAACAAATGTTAAGAGCTTCAGATGGCCAATTTGACACTAAAAAAATATTAAGAGCAATACAATCAACAACTCAATCATTAACAGGTGACACAGCAGATTTAATTGGTCGTACTATAACTGGTGAGACTTCAGAAGCTACGGCTATTATAGAAAACGTATTTAAGTTTCAAATTGGTGAAAATTTAGTTACAGAATTTATTTTAAATGATGATACAATTACAGGTACTTTTCAAACAGATGAAGTAATTAGAGGAACAGAGACAGATGAATCAGACGTATTCATTAAGGCCACTGTAACAGGTATACCAAATGTCATATCAATTACAAATGATGGAGCTCTATACACTTCAGGCGAATCTCTTGGCATAACTGGTGGTGGATCAGGTGCTTCAATTAATATTGATGATATAGGCCGTGGTTCTATAACAGAATTTTTTATTGATAGTGCTGGCTCAGGTTATGAAATAGGTGATGATATTGTTTTTACTAATACAGATACAGGTGGTGGTTCTGCCCAAGCAAAAGTTTCGTTAGTAAATGGTGGTATTGTTGCTGAAGAAGGCACAACTGATATGACAGAGGGCACAGATCATTTAGTTTTAGAAGACGAGACTCAAAGAGGTGATCCTTTTACAGGTAATAAAATTGTACAAGAATCAGGAACAGGTTCAGGTGATGTAACAGATATTAGAATTATAAATGGCGGAAATAATTATGGCTCATTACCTACGGCCACCGTTTCAACAGCTAGTGGTGGTTCAAGTGCTAGTATAAAACTTTTTGGTCCTGAAATAGGTAGAGTTCAATCGTTAAAAATAATTGAGTCTGGTGCTGAACATCAACAATCGCCATCACCACCTACTTTATCTATGAATGGTAAATTTATTGTAACTGGTGTTTCTGGCACATTTACAACAAGTGACACTGTTTCAGGAATTAGTGATGATGGTTCAACAACAGTTTCAGGCACTTTTGTATCAATAGATAGTGATAGAGGATTGATGACTTTGAGTGATCTAACAGGTACTTTTGGATCAGGTGTTACAATAACAGGTTCAAGTTCAGAAGCAACGGCTACAGTTCAAGCTGGTAGTTTAGCAACTGCCACAACAACTGTATCAGCAGTAGCTACAACTTCAGGGACATTTTTAAATGAAGATGGTTTCTTATCTGAAACCACAATGAGAATACAAGATAGTGTTTATTATCAAGATTATTCTTATGTAATTAAAGTTGGTCGATCAATAAGTGACTGGCGAGACAGTTTTAAAAAGACAATGCACGGTGCTGGTTTTTACTTTACAGGTCAAGTAAACATTGCTACAAGAATAGACAATCAAATTAGAAGCTTTACAGGTATTAATTCAAGTATAGATTATGATGGCGTGGCGTTAGTAATTAATACATTATTCTCTACAATATTTGGTAGAAGATTAGGAACAGAAACAGACGGTACGTCATTAAGAGCTAGTCCACAAGCAGGTGTTGATCCAGATTTTGATGATAGCACAATCGAACACTTTACTACAAATACGAGAGATGTAACTTTAAAACAAAGAATTACTTTAAAATTTGATAGTTCTAAAAAACACACAATTAGAGGAACCTCTACTAGATTCGGTATGGCCTACGCTGGCCCTCGTATGAGAAGTATTAACAAATATTGGTATTTGTACAGTGGAAGTGACAACCCACAAACAGCAGCCGCTGGTGCTGATAGTGTGGTTAGATCATATATACAACCAATGAGGTTATCAGACTGGAATCAACATAGAGTAATAGGCACAAATATAGATAGTGTTGATGGCACTATTGTTCAATTTAGGGAGATAAACACTCCGACACTAAAGACTTATTTGGCTTTTCCAACGGAAATTACAATAAGCTATAGTTAAGAGGTATAAATATAAATAGATTAAAGAGGAATTTATGGCAGCAATAATAACAAACAAATTTAGAATCCACAATCAAGAACAGTTTGTGGAATCTTTTTCAGAGTCTTCGCCAAATGTGTATTATTTGGGTATAGGAAGACCACAAGCATTCGGAACATCAACAAGAGGCGATAGTCGTACAGAGTTTGAAGGCTCAGACACTTCACCACCTACACCAATTGATTCTAACTACGAAGAATTTAATACTTTTAACGATTTATTAGCTGCTAAAAAAGTTACAAGTACAGACGCTTCAATTGTTATTCCTAGAAGAAATTGGACAACAGGTACAACATACGATTATTACAGACACGACTATGGTCATTTTGTAACAGGTTCTACTTCTAGTGTTCAAACAGCAAATAGTGGCGCTACTACTTTATTTGACTCAACTTTTTATGTGATGACAGATGATTTTAATGTTTATAAATGTATAGAAAATGATAGCGATACAGCTTCAACGGTAAAACCAAGTGGTACATCAACATCTATTTTGTCAACTGGAGACGGTTACAAATGGAAATATATGTACACATTAACTGCTTCACAACAAACAAATTTTTTATCAACTGATTTTATGGCAGTTGCTACAGACTCAACCGTTTCAGCGGCTGCTGTAGATGGCGCTTTAAGTCACGTTAGAATTAAAACTGCTGGCTCAGGTGGTACAAACGGTTCACATACTAGTGTTCCAATTAGAGGTGATGGTTCAAGCGGAGCTGCTACGGTGACAATATCAGGTGGTGCTGTAACAGCAGTAACAATAACTACAGCAGGAACAGGTTATACTTTTGCTTATATTAGAGTTGCTGATATTAATACAGCAGGTGGTGGTTCTTTATCAGGTACAGAGTTAGATGTAATTATTGAGCCAAAAGGTGGACACGGTAAAAACGCTATAGAAGAATTAGGTGGTTTCTTTGTTATGTTAAATACAAACTTTGAAGCTTCAGAGTCTTCTAACACAGGTGACTTTACTACGGCAAACGATTTCAGAAAAGTAGTTTTAATGAGAGATATTGAATCAGGCGGTTCAGCTGCTAGTGCTACTACATTAAGAGGCACAAAAGCAATATTAGTGACTTCGCCATCAGGAACATTTACAGCAGATGAAGAAATAAATCAGGCTTCAACAGGTGCTGTAGGTAAAGTTGTTGAATGGGATAGTTCAAACAATATTTTATATTATATACAAACAAGATTTAATGATGAGGGTGTTGATAGTAATGGTAACTTAACAGCTTTTTCAGGAGCAAATGCTATAACTGGTCAAAGTTCAAGTGCTTCAGCAACACCATCAACTTCATCTACAACGGTTGATAATATTGCTTTTACAAGTGGATATAATACAGGTGAGATTGACGCTGATACTGGTGATGTNATGTANATTGAAAACAGATCACCAATAACNAGAGCTTCAGATCAAACTGAAAACGTTAAATTGATTATNGAATTTTAGAGGGAAATAAATGCCAAGTCCAACAGACTTTAACCTCTCGCCTTACTATGATGACTTTTCCGAAAGTAAGAAGTTTCATAGAGTCTTATTTAGACCAGCATTTGCTGTTCAGGCTAGAGAGTTAACACAATCACAAACTTTATTACAAAATCAAATTGAAAGATTTGGTGACCATATGTTTAAACACGGAGCTATGGTTATTCCTGGTTCTGTAGGACTTGATTTAGAATATTACGCTGTAAAATTAACATCTAAATCGGCAGCTAGTTTAACAACTTATAATGGAACAACCGTAACAGGTGGTTCAAGTGGTGTTATTGCTGAAGTGGTAGGTGTTGAGGCAACAGACGGTACTGATCCAGATACCCTTTATGTAAAGTACAACAAAACAGGTACTAATAACACAGCGGCTGTATTTACTGACGGTGAAACAATAACATCATCAGCTTCAGGTTCGCCAACAGCAGTTGTTGATACAACAGCGACAGGCTCAGCAGCTAATGTAAAAGCTGGTGTATATTACATAAATGGTTTCTTTGTACAAAATGATGACGAAACTTTAGTATTAGACAAATATACAAACACGCCAAGTTATAGAGTAGGTTTTACGATAACAGAATCGTTTATATCTCCTTCAGATGATACATCTTTAAATGATAACGCTGCTGGTTCATCAAACCAAAATGCTCCTGGCGCTCATAGATTTAAAATTGCTTTAACATTAGCTAAGAAAACATTATCATCAACCGAAGACTCAACTTTTGTTGAAGTTTTGAGAGTTGAAAATGGTAATATTAAATCAATGGCAAGAGCTACTGATTATAATATATTACAAGATACATTAGCAAGAAGAACATTTGACGAATCAGGTGATTATGCTTTAAGTAATCCTGAATTTGATGTTAGAGAACATTTAATAAGTGGTAATAATAGAGGTATTTTTTCTTCAGCTGACGGTGGTTTAGAAACTAAATTAGCTATAGGTGTATCGCCATTTAAAGCATATGTAAATGGTTATGAGGCTGAAATATTATCTACAACTTTTGTTGATGTAGATAAAGCTAGAGATACAGATGACGCTAATAATAATAAAACAAGATTCAATGTAAAAAACTTTGTACAAGTTGATAATGTTTTTGGAACACCAGACGTAAGTTTTGTATCTGGTGAAACAGAAGCATTTAAAAATGTAAATTTATACCAAGATCCAACAAGTGCTAGAGGCACAGAGGTGCCAACGGTTGGTGTTAGTGTAACACAAATCGGTAGAGCTAAATCTCGTGGTTTTGAATACACAACTGGTACAGAAACTTTAGATATATTTGCTACAGGTACAATATTTAAACACTTCTTATTTGATATAGAAATGTTTAGTCACGTTGATTTACAATCAAACGCTACATTTACAACAGGTGAAAAAGTATCAGGTGCCACTTCAGGTGCTACAGGCGTTGTTATGAGTGACACTGCTGTTAGAAACACGGCAGTTACTTCTATCTCAGCTTCAGGCACAGATATGGAAGGACAATTTTCAGCGGCTGTTGTTACACTAGCTAATCACGGTGTAAAAGATGGTATGCAAATTTCATTATCTGGTGGTAATTATCAAGTTGATTCAGTTACAATTTCAGATGAAACGGTTTATTGTGCTAAAAATGTAACAACAAATACTTTTGAATTATATACAGCTGATGGCACAACTGCTGTAAACGTTACAACTTTTAGTTCAGCACCAACATTAAAACATACAACACTTGTATTATCAAACGTACAAGGTACTTTCTCAGCAGGTGAAACGGTCACAGGTGATTCTTCAAACGCTAGTGGTACGGTTCAAGCAGACAGATATGGTTTTAAAGGATTTACACCTTTTGATTTTGAACAAACAAAACAAATTGGTATGGCAGGTTCGCCAACTTATACAGCCGATACTAGATTAGATAGCACATATGGAGCTAATAAAGAGTTAACAGGTAATGCTTCAATAGCAAATTCTACTAGAGCTCTGTTAGGTAAAGGTACTTTATTTACAACAGAATTAAAAGTAGGTGATTCAATTACTTTTACAAATGACGCTGGTTCAACGGTAATTGCTAGAATAGCATTTATTGAGTCTCAAACTTCAGCAACTTTAACAGCTGATGTAGGTAGTTCAGATGTTACAACTGCTGGTGTAATAACTAGAAGAAGAGCAAAATTAAATAATCCAGAACAAAACATTTCTATATTTAAATTACCTTATATAAATGTTGAGACATTAAAAACAACAGCAAATAGTGGTGCTACTGATACTAACTTTAATGTTAGAAGACAATTTGTTCAAACATTATCATCAAACGGTGACGCTACAATAACTGCTGGTACAAACGAAACATTTAGTTCACAAGCTGATGATGATTTTTCTGTATCAATAATGACAACTGGCTCTGGCGGAACAGGTAGTGCCGGTGATACTTTAAATACTTCAGGTAATAACCACGAAGGCGATTCAATATTTACTTTAGGCGGTTCACCATCAGGTAAAACTTTAACTTTAGACTTTGGTGCTAATTTTGCTGGCCATAAAGTAAAAATTATAGCAACGGTAAGTAGAACGGTTGCTGGTTCAAAAACAAAAACTTTAAATGAAGATCAAACACTAAACATATCATCACAATCAATTATAGAAAGTGGTGTAATAGGTTTAGGTAAGGCAGACATATTTGAAATTAACAAAGTTTATATGTCGCCAGCTTTTGGTACAACTGCTACAAGTTCACATACAGATATTACAAGTAGATTTGATTTAGATAATGGTCAAAGAGATAACTTTTATGATATTGGTAGAATTAAATTAAAACCAGGCGCATTAAAACCTACAGGTCAATTATTAATAGATTTTGATTTTTTTGCTCACGGTGCCGGTGATTATTTTGATGTTGATTCGTATTCGGGTGTTGTAACTTACGCTAATATACCAAGTTATACTTCAGAAACTTTAGGAACAAAATTTGAGTTAAGAGATAGTTTAGACTTTAGACCTAGAGTAGATGACGCCTCTACTTTACCAGGTGCTACATCTGGTTCAGATTTTGAAAGAAGTTATAACGGAACAGGTAACTCAACAATTGATATTCCAGAATTTAATACAGATATAACAACTGACTTTTCTTTCTTTTTAAGTAGAATAGATAAAATTTTTATTACAAGAGAAGCTGAAATAAAAGTTGTTAAAGGTGCTTCAGCGTTAAACCCATTAGCTCCACAAAATTTAGATGGTCATATGCATTTGGCTACTTTAGAAATACCATCATACACTCTATCAACGGAAGATGTTCAAGTTATAAAACAAGACAATAGAAGATTTACAATGAGAGACATTGGCCGTTTAGAAAAAAGAATACAAAACGTAGAATATTATACTCAACTTTCTTTACTAGAAGCAGACGCTCAATCTTTACAGATACAAGACGCAAATGGTTTTGATAGATTTAAAAATGGTTTTATTGTAGATAACTTTTCAGGCCACAATATTGGTGATGTTGGTAACAATGATTACAAACTTTCAATAGACAGAGCTAGAGGTGAGGCGAGACCTATGTTTAGTGAGGACATTGTTGAGTTAGAAGAAATAGATGAAGATGGCACAGCAATATTATCGGCTGATAGAACAGCAGCTAATTATCAAAAAACAGGTACTAATTCAGTTATATCTCTACCTTATACAGAAACAAATGTAATTGAACAACCTTATGCTACTAAAACAGAAAATTTAAATCCTTTCTTAATATTTGATTGGATTGGTAATATAGAATTAACACCACCTTTAGATGAGTGGAAAGAAACTTTAAGAGCGCCAGATATTACCGTAAACTTAAATGGTGGCTTTGATAACTTTTTATTATCACAAGGTTTAACTAATACTAACATTGCCTCTTTCCCTTTAGGCACAGAATGGAATGAATGGCAAGATCAATGGACAGGTAATCCTAGAAATGTAGGATTTCAAAGAGGTAATTTCAGAGTTACAAACACCGTACAAGATGTAGTTCAAACAAGACGTGGAGTTAGAACGGAAGTCGTGCCTCAAACGGTATCTCAACAATTAGGTGACAGAGTTATTTCAGTAAATTTTGTACCATTTATTAGAGCAAGAACAATATCATTTACTGCTAGAGGTATGAGACCTAATACAAGAGTTTTTCCTTTCTTTGATGAACAAGCTGTTGCTTCTTTCACAACGCCAGATGGAGGTTCATTAGGTGGTAATTTAAATACAGATACAAATGGTTCTGTAACAGGTACTTTTGCCATACCTGATCCTACGGTAGATTCAAATCCTAGATTTAGAACAGGTACAAGAGTATTCAGATTATCAAGTTCATCTACAAACGCTGATTTATCAAGCTCTAATACAGCGACCTCAGCAGAGGCTGATTATATAGCAAAAGGTTTACAAGAAACGGTAAGAGGTGCTAGTATATCTACTAGAGAGCCTAGAATTGTTAGAACAGCAAGAACAGAAACAAGAAGAACAGATAGAGTTACAAGAAGTGTAGCTGTAAGAAATAGAGACCCATTAGCTCAATCATTTATAATTGATGAGACAGACGGTATTTTCATAACTAGTTTAGACGCTTTCTTTGCTACAAAATCTAGTACAATACCAGTTAGAGCTGAGATTAGAGAAATGTCAAATGGTTATCCTACAAAAACAATTTTACCATTTGCTCAAAAATATTTAAATCCAGGTTCAGTAAATACAAGTACAACAGGTGCTACATCAACAACATTTACTTTTGAATCACCTGTATATTTAAAAGAAGGAACAGAATATTGTTTTGTATTATATTCAGATAGTTCAGACTATACTGCTTATGTAAGTAGATTAGGTGGTACTCAAATTGGTAGTGACAGAAAAGTATCAAAACAACCAGCTGCTGGTGTTTTATTTAAATCTGCTAACTCATCAACTTGGGAACCAGATCAAATGGAAGATTTAAAATTTACTTTAAAGAAAGCTGTATTTGATACATCTACATCTGGTACTTTAACTCTTGCTAATAAAGATTTGCCAGTTAGAACATTAGCTGCTAATCCATTAAGAACATTTAATGGCACAGGAATAGTTAGAGTTTTCCATAAAAATCACGGAATGCATTCAACATCTAACAACGTAACAATAGCAGGCGTGTCTTCAGGCACTTACAATGGTATTGCTCACTCTGATATTAACGGCACATACACAAGTATTTCAAACATAACTTTAGATAGTTACGATATTACAACAAGTGGTACAGCAACAGCTTCAGGTGATGTTGGCGGTTCTAGTGTAACAGCTACAGAAAACAGAGCGTTTGATGTATTACAATTACAAGTTGGTACTTTAAATTTACCAGGTACTTCTTTAACATCAACTTTAAAAACAACAACTGGTAAATCTATACACGGTGTAGAAACGCCATTTACAATTGACACTACAGCTTCAAATACGGTTTTATTAGATAACATTTATTTTACAGAACCAAGATTAGTTGCTAGTGCTATAAATGAAACAAATGAAATGTCAGGTAGTAAATCAATGATAATAAATTTATCAATGTCAACTACAAATGCTAACTTATCACCTATTATAGATTTACAAAGAATAAATGCTTTTGCTATAAACAATAGATTAAATAATCCTGTTGTTTCTTCAACAGACACTTTTACTGGTGACGGATCATCTACAACATTTACATTGTCTAGTTCGCCTTCAAGTGTTCATTTATTATCAATAAAGAAAAACGGATTAAAATTACAACCTGTTGATGACTTTACGGTGTCAGGTACAACTTTAACTATGGTAACTGCTCCTGCTTCAGGCGCTACTTTAGTGGCTAAACTTTCAAATACAATTGACTTTGAAGAAGATACAGCTACAGAGGGCGGTTCAAGTGAAGGAGTTTATGTAACTAAATCAGTAAATTTAGAAAATCCATCAACTGCTTTAGAGGTTAGAGTAGCCGCTAGTGTAAGATCAACTTCATCAATTAAATGTTTCTTTAGAGCTAGTGGTGGTGAAGAAACTAGAAGAATTAAAGATATAGAATTTACACCTTTTAATACAGACGGTTCGCCAGATACAGCTGTTGATCCATCTGTTGGTGACGCTGTTTTAGATGATGATTTTAAAGATCATAAATTTAGTGCTAGTAATTTAAAAGAATTTACAACTTTTGAAATTAAAATTGTATTTAGAGGAACAATTTCTGCTTATACACCTAGATTAAAAGATTTAAGAGGAATAGCATTGGCGGTATAATATGAGTTATATTAAAGTTGAAGGACATAGTAATTTAGTAAGAGATATAAAATCAAATGCTATAGTTAATGGTAATAAAAGTGAGTTTCAAATATATATGAAAAAACATAAAGAAAGAAATTTACAAGCAGATGAAATGAGAAATACTATAAAAGAAATAAATAATTTAAAAACAGAATTAAGAGAAATAAAAGATTTAATTAAGGGTTTAGTAAAGTAAAATGGCTGTAAGATCAGTAGCAACAACAAATACATTAGAAACGTTTAGAACCACGTTTAATAGTTTGGCGTCCACCGATATTGGTGATGTCGCTACACTTACAACGACTGCTTCAAGTGTTGTAGGTGCTATTAATGAATTGGCTGGTGAACAATACGCTGGTTTTACAATTTCTGATAGTGGTTCATCTACAACTCAACAAATTGGTGCTAATGATAATATAACTTTTGCTGGAACATCAAATCAGATAACTGCTACGGTCTCAGCACAAGACACGGTAACCTTTGCTTTGGCTAGTACAATCACAGGATTATCAAGTATTACTTCAGGAGCAGTACAAATTTTAGATAATAGAGTATTAACAACTGATAGTACAAATTTGATTTTACAAGATATTATTGGGGTATCAAGCGCTGGTGCTATAACTGGTGTATCAACTTTTGACGCTACAACTTTGACGGAAAATAGTGTCAGAGTAGCAACTCAACCTTTTGCAATTGCTCAAGCGGTTGCTCTAGGATAATATTATAAATAGTAAAAAGGGAAAAATAAATGGCTAACGATTTTAAAAGATTTGCGAAACCAAGTGTAGGGACAAGCACAGGAGCCTCAGCTGACGCTGTTTATACGGTACCAGCAGGAGCAGGCTCTTCAGCATTAGAATCAATCATTATAGGAATTACTTTAGCAAATAAAACAACAACAGGTGTAACAGCCTCTGTATTTTTAGATAACGAAGACGGTTCAAATGATGTATTCATTGTTAAGGATGCTACGGTCCCAGCGGGATCAAGTTTAGAAGTAATGGCGGGTAATAAGATAGTTGTACAAAACGATGGTAGTAATGCTGACGTTGTAAGAGTATCTTGTGGAACGGCCTCTGCTTTAGACGCTTTGATAACCGTACTTGAAGACGTGTAATAAAAAAGGAATAACGATTAATGGCTTATATAGGAAGAAGACCAGACGAAGTATTTAGAGCTCAGGCTGACCACGACTCTTTTACAGGTGACGGTTCAACGGTTATTTTTGATTTATCGGTTGACGCACCGGATAATGACGCTGATTTAGCCGTATTTGTAGATAACGTAAGACAAGAGCCAGGCTCTAGTAAGTCTTACACAATTGGTGCTGACGGTAGTGGTAACATAAGAAGAATTACTTTTGTTGTTGCCCCAGCTGCTAGTGCTGAAATATATGTTATTAATCCAGGTAGAGATACTTCTCTTATAGATGTATCCGACGCTGCCGTAACAACGGCAAAAATAGC
>NHHO02000024.1 GCA_002171035.2 Candidatus Pelagibacter sp. TMED165 | reverse complement strand
AAAAAATAAAGATGGATATATTATCGACTCTCTAGGATGGGCATTGTTTAAATTAAAAAAATATAAGGAAGCAAAAAAATATTTAGAACAAGCTGTAATATTTATGCCTTCAGACCCAGTGGTAAATGATCATTTTGGAGATGTACTTTGGATGAACAATAATACTTTACAAGCAAGGTATTACTGGAACTACGTTTTAAACTTAGAAGAAACTGACGAAGAACTTAAAAGTAAAATTAAAAATAAATTAGTTTTGGGACTTAATACAAAAAATTTATAATGATTAAATCCTATAGTAAATTAAATTTATTCTTGAGAGTTTTAAAAAAACTTAGAAATGGAATGCACAGTATACAAACGAACAGTGTGCAAATCGATCTTCATGATAATATTAATGTTTTAAATTCTAATAGAAATAAAGATAAAGTAGTATTTACAGGGAATTTTAAAAAAAACATAAGTAAAAAAAATAATACAATAATAAAAACTCTTAATATTTTAAGAAATTATAACTTAATTAACAAAAATAAGTATTATAAAGTTACTATAAAAAAAAATATACCTATTTTTGCTGGTTTAGGAGGAGGTACAGGAAATTCATTTTATTTAGCAAAGTATCTTTTGAAAAAAAAATTTAATCAAAAAATATTAAATATTTTAGAAAAAGAAGTTAGCTCAGATCTAAAGTTATTTAGTTTTAAGCATACTGCTCAAAAAAATTACTATANAATGACAAAGCTTAAAACATATAATTTTTTTTTTATTCTTATATTTCCCAATATTAAATCCTCTACCGAAAAAATATATTCACAAGTAAAAAATTTTAAACCCTACAAAGCTATTTGTTCACACAATCAATCAAGTAGCAAAAATTACATAGATTTTTTAAAAAGAGAGGCAAACGATCTTCAAAAAATAGTAGAAAAAAAACATAAATTAATAAAGAAGATTTTAGAAATAATTAAATTACAAAAAGGATGTCATTTTTCTAGAATGACGGGATCTGGTTCAACTTGTTATGGAGTGTTTTCTAATAGTAAGTTAGCAATAAAAGCTAAGAGAAATATTAAAAAAAAACTTCCTAAATATTGGTGTGCGGTGACAAAAACTATTTAATTGTTAATTTTTATGATATATCAAATCGATATTATTGGGGCATAGCCAAGCGGTAAGGCAGCGGTTTTTGATACCGCCATCCTAGGTTCGAATCCTAGTGCCCCAGCCAAATTAATGAAAAAAATATCTAAAAATAAAAATGTTTTTAAAAAAATCAAAAACTTTTTTTTTCCTTTTTATAAGTCTAAGGAAATCAAAGAACTTTTTGAATTACTTGATAAGAATAAATCAAAAAATAAACAATCAGTAATGTTTGTTGGGGGCTGNGTAAGAAATTTTCTATCTGGCGAAGATATAGTTGATATTGATATAGCTACTATTTTTTCTCCAATAGAAATCAAAGAAAAATTAAAAGGTTCTAATTTTAAAATTATAGATACAGGTATTGAACACGGGACTTTAACGATTTTAAAAAANAATTTTAAAGTTGAAATAACTACACTTAGACAAGATTTAGAAACTGATGGGAGGCATGCTAAAATCAATTATACTGAAGACTGGACCAAAGACTCCGAGAGAAGAGATTTTACAATTAATTCCATATACTTAGATGGAAGTGGAAAAATATTTGATCCACAATCGGGACTAATAGATTTAAAAAATAGAGTAGTGAAATTTATAGGAAATTCTGAAAAAAGAATTGAAGAGGATTATTTAAGAATAATAAGGTTCATCAGATTTTCTATACAGTATAACTTTGAAGACATTGAAAATAAAACTATAGAAGATATTAAACTTAATTTGAATAATATAAAAAAACTTTCAAAAGAAAGAGTTTTTTCAGAACTTGTAAAAATTTTAAATTTAGAGAATATCAATTTTTTATTAAGAAANAATAAGTTGAATGAAATTTTTAGACAAATTTTTCCAGAATTAAAATATTTAGAGCGTTTAGATAAATTATCGAATTTACCTTCAAATCACATAGACAAAGACTTAAACCTTATACTTGCTATTTTATTAATAGATGAAAGTGATAATCATGAGTATTTTAGTTACAAATATAAAACATCAAATGTAACAAAAGAAGAACTTTCATTAATTTCAAAAAACTATTTAAGATATAAAAATGATCAAAATTTTTTAACNAAAAATTTAAAAAAAAATATTTACCACTTAAAAAAGCATAACATAAAAAGATTATTATATTTAATTTTTTGTTTGGAAAAAAAATTTAGTTTAAAGCTTTTTTTAAAAAAACTAGAGGAAATCAATAAAATAACTATTCCAGATTTTCCATACAATGGCCAATTTGTTATTAAACAAGGTTTAGTAAATGGTAACAAAATTGGAATAGCGCTTAACGAATTAGAAAAATCATGGGTAGATAATAATTTTTATTTAGAAAAAAAAGAAGCTTCCTCTATTGTTACAAAATTAAAAAATTAAATATATTTAACATCCAAAATTTCAAAAGTTTTTTCTCCAGAAGGAGTTTCGACAACAGTTATATCGCCAACAGTTTTACCAATGAGCGATTTTCCTATAGGTGATTTAAAAAAAATTAAATTTTCTTTAATATTTGCTTCATCTTTGCCTACAATCTTATAAGTCATCGTCTTTTTTTCCTTTAAATCTTTTAAAGTTACAGTTGAACCAAAAATAACATTTCCAGCATTATCAATCTTAGTAACATCAATAACATTTGCTCTAGCAATAATATCATTAATTTCTATTACTCTACTTTCCATTTGTGCCTGTTGTTCCTTAGCAGCATGATATTCTGCATTTTCTTTTAAGTCTCCATGAGATCTTGCTTCTGCTATCGCGGCAACTATCTTAGGCCTTTTTATATTTTTTAATTCATCTAATTCAGACTTTAAATTTTCTAAGCCTCTGACAGTTATTGGTTCTTTTTCCATTTTATTTCCATTTAGCTAAAGGAGGCAAAGACATTAAGATGGACTCTATGTTACCTCCAGAATTTAATCCGAATTTTGTTCCTCTATCATATAAAAGATTAAATTCAACATACCTTCCTCTTTTATATAATTGGTTATTTTTATCTTTATCAATCCAAACTCTATTTTTTTTATTATTTATAACATTTTTTGCTATATTAATAAAAGTTATACCTAAATCTCTTACAAATTTAAAATTTTTGTTCCAATTTTTTTTTTCATAATCAAAAAAAATTCCACCTATACCTCTAGGTTCTTTTCTATGTTTTAGATAGAAGTAGTTGTCACACCATTTTTTATATTTGTAATAGTTTTTTCCATTCTTCACACATACTTTTCTTAATTGACTGTGAAATATATTTTCTTCTCTTTTATCTACAAAACTAGGTGTCATATCTATACCACCACCAAACCATTCTTCTGAAGTAACAATATATCTAGTATTAAAATGCAAGGCAGGCATTTTTGGATTTTTCATGTGAGCTACAATAGAGATCCCTGATGCCCAAAATTTTCCATCTTTATTAGCTCCAGGTATTTTTGATCTAAATATTTTAGGAAATTTTCCAGAAACAGTAGATTGATTAACTCCAACTTTATCAAAAATTTCTCCGTTACTTAAGATATAAGATGTTCCACCACCTTCATCGTCACTACTTTTTTTCCATTCTTTTTTTATAAATTTTTTTAATTTCCTACCCTTACTTTTTGATAATTCTTTTTCTAAAATTTGAAACTGATTACAAATTTGTTCTTGTAAAAATTTAAACCAATTACTTGCTAGTTGTTTTTTATGTTTTGCTTGATATTTCATTTAAAATAATTATTTTGTCTCATAGCTTCGGCACTTACAATCGCAGCAGCTATAGCTACATTAAGTGATCTTGCCTTTCTACTCAAGGGCACTTTTAATTTGATAAATAATTTTTTATGTATTTCTGGAGGTACCCCAGCACTTTCCCTGCCAAAAAGAAGAATATCATCTTTTTTGAATTTAAACTTGTAATAATCTTTTTTAGCTTTTGTAGTCATTAAAATTATTCTAGATTTTAAGTTACTATTTTTAAATTGTTCAAAGTCTTGATACCTAATAATTTTTGTAAGTTTAGTATAATCCATTACCACTCTTTTAAATCTTGAGTCGTTTATATTGAATCCACAAGGTTCGATAATGTGGACTTTGAGGTTTAAACAAGCTGCTAGCCTGACTATTGAAGCTGTATTTTGAGGTATATCTGGTTTATAAAGAGCAATATGTATCATTAATGATTAAATTATGTGTCATTCTGACCCTAGTAAAGTTTAAAAATTAGTCTTATTTAATTAATTATTAATACTAAATAGTTAACTATGAGCAAACAAGAAGATAAAACAAATAGAAGAGATTTTTTATTTACCGCCAGCTATACAGTTGGGGCAGTGGGAATAGGATCTGTTATTTGGCCCTTAATAGATCAAATGAATCCTGATAAGGCTCAATTAGCTTTAGCAACCACCGAGGTTGATATTAGTCAAGTTGAACCTGGTAAATCAATTACAGTTTTATGGAGAGGAAAACCAGTTTTTTTAAAAAGAAGAACTCAGGAAGAAATCTCAGAGGCAAGAGCTGTAGCGTTAAAAGATTTACCGGATCCAGAAAAAGATGAAGAGAGGGTAAAAAATGGCAAAGACGAGTGGTTAGTTATGTTAGGTGTTTGTACACACTTAGGATGTGTTCCTTTATCAGATAAAGGAGACTTTAATGGATGGTTTTGTCCTTGTCATGGTTCTCATTATGATGTTTCAGGAAGAATAAGAAAAGGTCCTGCCCCTAAGAATATGGAAATACCAAAATACGAGTTTGTTGATAGTAATACAATTAAGATAGGTTAAAATTATGAGTGATCAAGAATACGTTCCAAAATCAAAATTAGGTAAATGGTTTAATGATAGGCTTCCTTTATTAACACTAACATCTCATTTAACTGATTATCCAACCCCCAAAAATTTAAATTATTGGTGGACGTTTGGAGGTATTTTGACTTTTTGTTTATTAACTCAGATTATTACAGGCATCGTCTTAGCAATGCACTACGTTGCGCATGCGGATTTAGCTTTTGAGAGTGTCGAACATATTATGAGAAATGTTAATTACGGATGGTTGATAAGATATATTCACAGTAATGGCGCTTCTATGTTCTTTTTAGCTGTTTATATACATATTTTAAGATCGTTATTTTACGGATCTTACAAATCTCCAAGGGAAGTAATTTGGATTATAGGTTTAATGATTTACCTTTTAATGATGGCAGCCGCATTTTTGGGTTATGTTTTGCCTTGGGGACAAATGAGTTTTTGGGGTGCTACTGTAATTACCAATCTGTTTAGTGCCATACCCCTTGTAGGAGAAAGTATAACCATTTGGCTTTGGGGAGCTTACTCAGTTGACAATCCGACTTTAAATAGATTTTTTAGCTTGCATTATTTAATACCATTTTTAATATTGGGTTTAGTAGTTTTACATATATGGGCTTTACACGTCCCTGGAAATAATAATCCTGTTGGAATAGATATTAAAAAACCATCTAAAGACACCGTACCTTTTCATCCTTACATAACTATTAAGGATGCATTTGCTTTATTAGTTTTCATGATAATTTTTGCCGGCTTTGTTTTTTTTACACCTAATGTGTTAGGTCACTCAGATAATTATATTCCTGCAAACCCATTAGTAACTCCTGCACATATAGTTCCTGAATGGTATTTACTCCCTTTTTATGCAATTTTGAGATCAGTTCCTGACAAATTAGGTGGAGTAATATTAATGTTTGGATCGATTTTTATTCTTTTTGTACTTCCTTGGCTAGATACATCTAAGGTAAGGTCAGCAGTATTTAGACCTATCTATAGACAATTTTATTGGATATTTGTTTTGGATGTTTTGATGTTAGGATATATGGGCGCAATGCCGGCTGAGGGCATATATTTACTCTCTGCAAGAATAGGCACTATTTATTATTTTTTACATTTTATTGTAGTTTTACCAGTAGTAGGTTTTTTAGAAAAGACTGATCCGATCCCCATGAGTATATCAGAACCAGTTTTATCTAGTCCTGCTGAACCGTCTTTAGCAAAAAAGGATAATGATAAAATTTAGTTTCAGAAAAATATTTACTATTTTAATATTAACTTTTTTATCAATAAAACCATCTTTATCGGCTGAGACCGTCGATTTGCTAAAAGTTGATTGGAGCTTTAAAGGACTTACGGGAAAATTTGACAGAGCATCTCTTCAAAGAGGATTTCAAGTATACAAAGAAGTTTGTGCATCTTGTCACTCCATGCAGTACTTGAGCTATAGAAATTTAGGAGAAAAAGGGGGACCAGAATTCTCAAAAGAGGAAGTAAAAGCAATTTCAGCAAGTTTTGAAGTCACTGATGGACCTAATAGCGAAGGCGAAATGTTTACAAGACCAGGTAGGCCGTCTGATAGATTTGTAAGTCCTTATCCAAACGTACAAGCCTCAATGGCAGCGAATGGCGGCGCTTATCCTCCAGATATGTCAGTGCTAGTCAAGGCAAGGTCAGGCGGAGCAAACTATATTTATTCAATACTAATGGGGTATGAGGAAAAACCAGAAGGCTTTATTTTAGATGATGGCGTTTATTACAATAAATATATGAGTGGAAACAAAATCAAAATGTCAAAACCCTTATCAGAAGGGATTGTAGAATATTCTGATGGAACTAATGCAAGTGAAGCTCAAATGGCCAAAGATGTTACAACTTTTTTAGCTTGGGCAGCAGAACCAGAGTTAGAAGAAAGGCATAAAACTGGAATTAAAGTATTAATATATTTAATATTATTAACTATTTTAGTTTATTTGAGTATGAAACGAATTTGGTCAAGGATTGATCCTGAAGTATAAAACATCTCCATCTTTTACTACATAATCTTTACCTTCAATTCTTAATTTTCCATTTTCTTTACATTTTTCTGCACTACCATATTTAATAAAATCCTCACAAGTAACAGCTTCTGCTCTAATAAAGTTTTTTTCAAAATCAGTATGGATTACACTTGCAGCTACAGGCGCTAATGTATTTTTTTTTACTGTCCAAGCTCTACTTTCTTCAGGTCCAGAGGTAAAGAATGTGTCAAGATTCAAAAGCTCATATCCTTCTTTGATTAATTGATTTAACCCTGTTTTATTTAGTCCTATTTCTTTCATAAAAGTTTCTCTTTCTTGTTTATCTAAACTCATAATTTGGTCTTCTATATCAGCACAAATCATTAAAATTTTTTCATTTTTAAATTTATTTTTTACACTTTCCGAATATTTATTGCCCTTAGAGAGGCTATTTTCATCTACATTGCATACTATTATTCTAGGTTTTGTGCTTAATAATCCTAAACTTGATATAAATTTTTCTTCTTCAAGAGAGCCGCTTGAAACCTCATTACCTGAATTTAGAGACTCTAATTTTTTATCTAAATAAATTATTTCTTTAGAGCTTAGTAATTTTTTTTTTCCTTTTTCCAGTTTTTTTTGAATTATATCTATATCAGCTAATAAAATTTCAGTTCTGATTGTCTCTAAATCACTAAGTGGATTTATCTCTGAGTTTACATGCGTTATTTTATCAGAGTCGAAACATCTTACCAGATGAACTATGGCATCAACTTCCCGTATATGTGCTAAAAATTTATTGCCTAAGCCTTCNCCTTTTGATGCNCCTTTTACTAGACCAGCAATATCAACAAAAGTAATATTAGTATAAATTTTTTTTTTTGATTTTGATAAATTTGAAAGTTGATCTAGTCTTTNATCAACAACATCAACAATACCTATGTTAGGGTCTATTGTACAAAAAGGAAAATTTGCAGCCTCAGCATTTTTAGATGCTGTTAAAACATTAAATAAAGTAGATTTACCTACGTTGGGTAAACCGACTATTCCACATTTAAACCCCATTAAGATTTTGATTAACTTTACTTGAAAAAAGATCTATTTTTTTTTGTATTAGTGCAGGGACCATTTTAACAATATTTTCTGTTATCTCTTGAATTTTTTCTTCTTCATCTTCTTTAAAATCTTCAAGCACATGATTATTTACTTTCTTTTTATCTTTTGGATGACCTATTCCTATTCTAACTCTTGAATAATCTTTGCCTATGAATTTATCTATAGACTCTATTCCATTGTGCCCAGCACTACTTCCTCCAAATTTTGCCTTCACTTTTCCTAAGTCGATATCTAAATCATCATGAAATACAATTACATCTTTTGCATTTATCTTAAAGTAATCTATTAGTTCTTTGATTGCTGTCCCGGAGTTATTCATAAAAGTCAGAGGTTTGATCGCATATACTTTTTGAGACTCTATATTCCCAGTAGTTAATAATCCCTTAAACTTTGGCTTTTGTTTTGATAGTTTAAAATGAGAGTTAATAGCATCTATAATTTTAAAACCAATATTGTGACGATTGTTTGAGCTATTTGGTCCAGGATTACCAAGTCCTACAAGTAAAAGCATATTTAATTATTTCTTCTCAGGAGGTTTTTTATCGGCAGTTTTCTTNTCTGCAGTTTTTTTATCTCCAGCAGTTTCTTTTCCTTTTTCATCTTTTTTTGCAGCTTCACCTTCTTTAGGAGCTTCACCGGTTCCAGCTGTTTCAGCTGCAGCTTCTCCCTCCGCACCCTCTGTTACTTCACCTTCTGCAGCAGGTTTCTCAGGTTCTTTTATAACTGTTGGTGCAGCAATAGTTGCAATCACAAAATCTCTATCAGATATAGTTGGTAAGACACCCTCAGGTAATTTTACGGAAGAAATTTTTATACTTGTTCCAATGTCTGTGCCAGTTAAATCTATAATGATATCCTCCGGTATTACATCTGCTGGACATTTTAATTCTACCTTTCTTCTAACTATGTTTAGCACTCCACCTCTTTTTAAACCTGGAGAATCTGTATTATTTAAAAATTTTACTGGAACATCTATGACAATTTTTGAACCAGACACTACTCTCATAAAATCTATATGAATAGGTTCGTCTGAAACTACATGATACGCAACCTCTCTNGGNANNACTTTTTNTTTNTTNCCNTCNATATCNANTTCTATNACTTTNGANANNAANNNNTCNGANTCTAANGATGCTNNCTAANNGNTTTTTTTTCNATTGAAATTTTTNNNTTAGGATCTTTNCCNCCATATAATATNGCTGGNATTAANCCACTTGAGCTCTAAGNTTATTNNCTTGNACCNNNNGNAGTNNTNTCTCTTTTTATNGCTTTTAANTTGNTCATCTNANTNTTGTTGANGAGGCTATATAACTCNANTNNTNNAATAAAACAAGTATTAATTNAATAAATCNGANACAGAANTNGANTTNGNTATNCTTTTTATAGCCTCAGCCATCAAGGAAGATATGGATAATACCTCAATTTTATTGTTATTTTTTATTTTTTTTGAATTATCAATTGTATCGGTGATAATTAATTTCTGAATTTTAGATTTTTTAATTTTTTCAACTGCATTACCACTTAGGACTGCGTGAGTAATAAAAACAAACACTTCTACAGCGCCACTCTTTTTAAGAGCCTCTACAGCGTTAACAATTGTACCTCCACTGTCTATAATATCATCAACTATGATACATGTTTTACCTTTAACATCTCCAATTATATTCATAACTTGAGACTTACCAGGAGCTGGTCTTCTTTTATCAATAATTGCCAGGTCAGCTTTGATTTTTGTAGCTAGACCCCTTGTTCTTTGCACACCTCCTACATCAGGAGAGACGCATATTAATTTTTTATTTTTAAGTTTTCTTTTTATATACTTTGCAAACAAAGGAGTAGTGAAAAGATTGTCTACCGGCATATCAAAAAAACCTTGGATCTGACCAGCATGTAAATCTACAGTTAAAACTCTACTAGCTCCAGCATTAGTTAATAAATTTGCAACTACTTTTGCAGAAATAGAAGTTCTTGGCGCAACCTTTCTATCTTGTCTGGCGTACCCATAGTAAGGGATTACTGCTGTAATATTTTTTGCGGATGATCTTCTTAGTGCATCAATTACTAACAACAACTCCATTAAATTATCATTAGCTGGATTTGAGGTGGATTGAATTACAAAAACACTATTACCTCTAATATTTTCATTTATTTCTATATAAATTTCTCCATCTGCAAACCTTTTAATATTTGTATTAATCAATTTAAGCTTCAGCTGTTTGGCTATATCTTTACTGAGCTTTGTATTGCTAGTTCCAGATAATATTTTCATGAGGCTAACTGTTTATACAATTATTTTTTTATGTTTTCAAACATATTGTTGAAATGCATCTCCCATAGTCCGGGTCACCTAATCTTTGAGACCTTCTATAACTAAAGAAATTAGTGCTATCTTTAAAGGTATCAAAATCAATATTATCAATATTCTTAACTCCGTAGATTTTAAGTTTATAATTTACGTAATTTCTTAAATTAAATAGATACTTCCCGTCGCTTTTTTTTTTAAAAAATTGTTTATTTGATATATTTTCTTTTATAAAATTTTTATAAAATTTTATTTTAACCTCATAGCTTTTACGCCCTATGCAAGGACCTACTGACGCAGAAATTTTATTTATTTTATTTAACTTTTTAAATTTATAAATCGTATTTTTTATAACTCCAGAAAGAGCACCCTTCCACCCCGCGTGGACACATCCAATTACATGATTAATTTCATCGTATAAAATTATTGGCACACAATCTGCTGTTAAAACTCCAAGCGCTACACCCTTCAAGTCCGTTATTAATGCATCACTATTAATTTTTCTTGATCTAATGTTTTTTTTATTAATCACGATTACATTGTTACTATGTGTTTGATTCATTAAAACTAAATTTTTTTTTTTTATTCCCATTTTTTTTGATACAAAAATTAAATTTTTTTTAATATTTATTTTACTATCTTCAGAGCCTAGTCCACAATTTAAACTTCTGTATATTCCTTTTGAAAAACCATTTTTTTTCGAAAAAAAACAATGGTTAATTGTTTTAAATTTTTTTAGTTTTTTTGAATAGAACATTATTTAAATCCTAAAGATAAATTTTTCTTACTTTTAAACGCAAAAATAACTTTAAATAACTCACCCATATATTTTGGATCTAAAAGCCTCTTTAGTCTGAAATATAAGTCAGATTTTTCTCTAAAATTCATTTTTTTACTTAAAATTTCCGCCCGTGTTAAAATACCTAATCTTTTAAGAAAGAAACTTTGTGTAACAATATCATTTACGCTAAATTTTTTATTAATAAAATAATCCTTTAATAAACCAAAATTTACTAAGGAAGTTATATCGGCTTCACCAATCTTGTTAAAAAGTTTATTTTTTTTGTGTGATTTTATTGATTGTAGAGTGCTTCTATTTTCAAGATTTATATAACCGTAGTCAACTAATAGTATTCCTCCTCCCAATTCTTTTATCTTTTTTGTAATCCAGTTTAATTCCTCGAAACCTTTTTTTGGAAATTCAATAAATTTTGCATTTTTTATATTTTTATATTTCTTCAACTCTTTGTAGTTTGCTTTAGAAGTTTTTTTAAGAATAAGTTTTATTTTATTCTTACTGTCTATTTCTATAAATTTTTCAAATAAAAAATTATTTTTTTTCTCAAATTGTTTAATTGGTATAGCGTCAAAAAATTCATTTCCAATAAATATTACTGGACCCTTATTAATTTGATTTGATTTTTTTAACCAATAAACTCTTTTTTCTCTAATATTTTTCTTTTGAACTTTTTGCAAAAATTTGCTTTTTTCATATAAAAAAATATTTGTTGATTTATAGAATTTTGGAAATTTTTTAAATATCTGAATTAATGTTTTACAAAGTTTTCCATCTCCAGGCCCTAATTCAATTATATTAAATTTCTTTGGTTTATCAAATTGTTCCCATAATGAAATTATCCAGACAGCTATCATTTCATTAAACAAAGTAGATATTTGAGGAGCAGTAACGAAATCACCTTTTTTACCAAAAGGATTTTTTTTAGAATAATAGCCGTTTTGATCATCGTATAACACATTATCTAAAAAATTATCTATAGGAACAGTTTGTGATTTTTTTAAAAATTTATTTAGCAACGTCATGATTCTTTATTAATTTAAAAAAAATTATTATACTTCCTAAGATCATTATAATACTAAGTAAAGTTCCCATGCTAATCGAACTTATTAAATATCCTAATTGAGCATCAGGCACTCTAAATTGCTCAGCAATTATTCTAAAAATTCCGTAAAAAAATAAAAACAAAACAGAACAAAGTCCAGTAAAATTTCTTTTATTAAGTAACGCGATATTAAGTATGATAAAAAGCAAAAGACCCTCAAGTAAAGATTCATAAATTTGGGATGGATGCCTTGGTGAAGTATCTATCAAAGGAAAAATTACAGCCCAAGGTACGTCTGTTATTTTTCCGTAAAGTTCTGAGTTTATAAAATTTGCAATTCTTCCAAAAAACAAACCTATAGGTGTTACACTAGCAATAATATCCAATAAAAATAAAGCACTAAAATTATATTTTTTTGAAAATAAAATTGTGGCTAAAATTACTCCTATCAAAGCTCCATGAAATGACATTCCTCCTTCCCAAATTTTCACAATATCTAGTGGATTAGAAAAATAATAATTAAAATTATAAAAAATTACATAACCAAGTCTTCCACCTAAAATTATTCCTATGATGATATAAGAAATTAAATCGTCAAATTTATCAATTTTGAAATCAATTTTTCTTAGTTCTATTTGACGACCTAAAATTTTTTTACCAAATTTCCATCCTATAAAAATACCTGCGATATAAGCCAAAGAATACCATCGCACTTCAAAGTAACCAAAATTTAATAAAACAGGGTCTAAATTATGAATAAACATTAGAATTTATATATCATAATTGATATTATTTTTCTTATCAATTAAGATTAATTATGAATAGTTCAGAAAAATTCTTAAAAATAATATCTAGCTTTATCGAGACTGGAATTTTGACCTCTCAAGACGCTAAAAAAGAGTTTGTTAATAATTTAAAGTTTAAAAGAGATAAATTAGTTGAAAACTTAAAATTAGTTCCTAGAGAGGAATTTGAAGTATTGAAAAAAATTATAGACAAACAGCAAAAAGAAATTTTAAAATTAAAAAAAAAAAAAATTAAAAAGGTAAAGAAATCTTAACTAGCAATCCATTATACTTACTCTCACCTAATTGAATATTTCCGCCGTGTGATTTTATAATATCCTCAGCAATTGACATACCTAGCCCAACACCTGATTTATTAAGACTTCTACTCTTATCTAATCTAAAAAAAGGCTTAAATACATTTTTATATTCGTTAACTGGAATTCCTTCTCCATCATCTTCTATAAGAATATATAATCTATTAGATGATTTATTTACTTTTATAAAAACATTTCCTCCATATGTAAATCCATTATCAATAATATTGTTAAGACATCTTTTTAGGGCATTTTCTCTCCCGACAAAAACAATCTTACCTTCTATATTTAAATGAGTTTTTTTCTTTTTTTGTTTGATTATTTCATCAAAAAACTCATTCATATTAATTGCTGTAGTTTCTTCTTGAATTTGTGTTTTAGCAAAAGATAAATAATCATTAAGCATTCTTTCCATTTCATCAATGTCCTTTGACATTTTCATTGAAATTTCTTTTTGTTCAATCATTGCTAATTGTAATTTCAATCGAGTTAAAGGAGTGCGAAGATCATGACTAATACCAGAGAGCATTTCCGACCTTTGAGTCAGATGTCTATTAATTCTTTTTATCATACGATCAAATTCATATGCAGCTTTTCTTATTTCCATAGCACCAGATGGTCTAATTTCATTTATAAAATCACCTTTGCCGAATCTCTCTGCGACTTTAGCAAGGTTTACAATTGGCCTTGTTTGATTTTTCAAGAAAATAATTGCTATAAGAATTAGTAAAAAAGACGGCAGCGTAATCCATAGCAAGAACAATCTCACTGACGAAGGAGCTATTTTATCCTTAGGAACAATAAATTCTATAACTTCCTCTTCACTTTTAATCTTAATTACAACTGCTTCTTTATATTTAAGAGTATTAAACCAATAGGAGCCATTTCCAAATGCTGATTTTAATTCTCTCCTTAAAGATCTATCCATTGGACTAAATTTTCTTTCGTTACTATCTTCAGGAATAAGTTCTTTTTTAATAGTTATTTCAAAATTAAAATTATTTTTAAAACTGTCAGTCAAATAATCTAAATTATTTTTATCATTAATATAGACATCTCGAAGGGTCTTTAATTCAGAAACTAAAGCACGTGTCATTCCTTTATTAGATTTAATCCAGATACTATCAAAAAAAACTACAGTAACAATTATCTGAAGCAAGATAGTTGGCGCAGCAACAATTATTAATGACCTATAAAATAAAGTCCTGGGAAATATCGCTTTTAAAAATTTATTTAATCCAAAGGACATAGCCTGAACCTCTAATAGTTTGAAGATATTTTGGATTTTTTGGTGTAGTTTCTATTTTTTGCCTTAACCTTGTTATCATAACATCAATAGATCTTTCTTGTTTAATGCTTGATATATTGCCTATCTGATTTCTTGAGTAAACTTTTCCAGGGTTTGTGATCATTTCAACTAACACTTTTTTTTCTGCATTGTTAATTTTTTTAATCTTATCATTTAACTTGATTGTCATTTTATTTAAATCAACTTTTGACTCACCTATATTATAAATTTTATTAAAATCAATTTTCTTATTTTTAGAGATGATATTTTTTATTCTTAAGAGTAGCTCTCTCGGTTCAAATGGTTTACCTAAATAATCATCAGCGCCCAGTTCTAATCCATGCACTCTATCTTCAACTTCTCCTTTTGCAGTTAATAAGATTATAGGTATACTTGATTTTTTTTTGATTTCATTTGTCATATCAAAACCTGACTGTCCTGGCATCATTACATCTAAAACTATTAAATCAAATTTAAAATTAAGTATCATTTTTTTTGCTTCTTCGGCACTATTTGCTGTAGAAACAATATAATTATTTTCAGTCAAATATTCTTTAACTAATTCTCTTATTCTGTCGTCGTCATCTACTATCAAAAGGTGAGAATTAATTTTTTCCATTAATAATTTTGTTTAATACTTCTTTAAACTTAATTACTGAGTCTGGCTCAGAATTTCTTAAAGCATTAAATATCCTTTTTTTTTGTTTTTCATATATTTTATCAAAAAACACTTGACCATTTTTGTCTAAAAATAGTTTCTTTTTTCTTGTATCATTTTCGTCTTTAATTTGTTTTATCATTTTTGATTTTATTAAATCTCTTAAAACTCTATTTAAACTTTGTTTAGTTACCTTAAGCTTGAACATTAATTCGCCAAGACTTATCCCAGGATTTCTCTCTATTAAATTTATAGCTCGTAAATGAGCTGGACCAAAAAATTTTTTAGTTAAAACTTCTTTTGGATCAGAGAATGTTTCTCTATAGGCATAAAAAAGCAACTGTATAAAATCTTTAATTTGCTCGTCCTTTAGATAAAGAAGTTCTTTCATAATTGGTAAGTTATATTGACTTATTGTATTAAGAAATATACTTTTTTGTAACAAAAAAATCGTTATATTAATATTTATTATGGAAACTATACCTTACGATAAAAGATCAGGTAAAATATGGTTTAACGGCCAAACAGTTGACTGGTCGGAGGCTAATATTCATATTTTAAATCATGGCCTCCATTATGCTAGCTGCGTTTTTGAAGGCGAAAGAGTTTATGATGGAGAGATTTTTAAGCTCGAAGAACATACAGAAAGATTATTTTATTCAGCTAAAAGAATGGCGATAGAGGTTCCTTATAGTCAGAGAGATATAAATGAAGCTTGCAGAAATATTGTTAATATTCAAAAAGTGCAGAATGGGTATGTTCGCCCCTTTATTTGGAGAGGCAGTGAAATGATGGCAATATCAGCTCAAAAAAATAAAATTCATGTCGCTATTGCTACCTGGGAATGGGGTTCTTATTTTGATCCAAAACTTAAATTAAATGGAATTAAATTAAACATTTCTTCTTGGAGAAGACCAAATCCTAACTCTATACCTTGGGACACAAAAGCTGCTGGGCTTTACATGATATGTACACTTTCAAAGCATGAAGCAGAGAGTCAAGGATATACAGATTCCTTAATGCTTGATCATGAAGGCAATATAGCAGAGGCAACAGGAGCAAACATATTTTTCAAAAATGAAAAAGAAGAAATCCATACCCCTATACCAGATTCATTCTTAGATGGCATTACTAGAAGAGAAGTAATTAAGATTGCAAAATCTAAAGGTATCAAGATTATTGAAAGAAAAATAAAGCCTGAAGAAATGAAAAATTTTGTAGGTTGTTTTTTAACTGGAACTGCAGCTGAAGTTACTCCAGTTTCACAAATAGATAAATTCAATTTTAAGGTTTGTAAAACTATAACAGACCTAAATAAAAGTTATCAGATTTTAGTTAGAAAAAAATCTGCAGCTTAATCTTTTTTATCTTCATTAATTGCGTGGTCTATACCTTTAATTAAATAATCATATCCAGTATATAATGTTAAAAAAGCAGACAACCAAAGTAATATAATTCCTATTGTTTGAGCATTATAATCTTGAAAATCTATTAACCTATTACCACTTTCTCCGGTAAGCAAAATTGCTATAGACAACATTTGTAAAAATGTTTTTAGTTTTGATAAACTAGTAGTTGGCATATTAATACTAACTTTAGCTAGAAATTCTCTAAGCCCAGAGATTAAAATTTCTCTAGTTAAAATAATAATAGCAGCTATAACCTCGTAATTTTGAATAGTTTCATTCATAACTAAAAGAATTAAAGCTGTGGAAACTAATATCTTATCTGCTATAGGGTCTAGAAGCTCTCCCAATTTTGACTCCTCTTTAAAAAGTCTAGCTAAGAGTCCATCAAGATAATCCGTAAAACTAGCCAAAACAAAAAGAAAAAATGGAATTAAATCGCCAAAAAAACCTGGTAAAAAAAAGGTAAAAACAAATATAGGAACAATAATTATTCTACCAATGGTTAGTATATTTGGAATTTTCATTTTATTCGTGGAAGTAATTATATATTTTCTTTGCAATGTTGTCTTCAATTCCTTCAACAGCTTTTAATTCATCAAAACTAGCTGATTCTACTGATCTAGCAGACCCAAAATGATTTAATAAAGCTCTTTTCCTCTGTTTTCCAATTCCAGTAATTTGATCCAAAAGTGATTTACTTAAGTTTTTCTTTCTTCTTGATCTATGTGAGCTAATAGCAAATCTATGAGCTTCGTCTCTTAATCTTTGAATAAAAAATAAAAGTGGATCATTTTTTTCAAACTTATAAACTCTATTTTTATAGAAAATTGTTTCATCTCCGGCATTCCGATTTTTTCCTTTTGCGACAGCTATAATTGGCATATCGTGCATACCAAGTTCATTTAAAACTTCTCTACTAACAGAATATTGTCCTTTCCCACCGTCTACGATTACAAGATCTGGCATAGAGAGAGCACCAGATTTTTCCTTAACTACTTTAGAAAATCTTCTAAACAATACTTCTTTAAGCATTCCATAGTCATCTCCTTTCACTGATTGATTTTTTATATTAAATTTTCTATATCTTTTTTTTTCAAAACCATCATTTCCGAAAGAAATTAAAGCACCAATACAATCTGTTCCTTGTATATGGCTGTTGTCATAAACTTCAATTAAATCGGTGTTTTGACTAAGTTCAAATTTTCTTGTGAGTTGTTCAATTAATTTTACGTTACTTTGATTGTCATAAAGTTTTTGAGTTAAAGCTTGTTTTGCATTTTTCTTTGCCATATCTGATAAGCTTAATTCTTCTTTAGATTTTGCTTCTTTAACCACAATCTCTTTAGACTCTTTTTCACTAAAAGTTTTTTGTAACAATTCTTTTTCAAGAACCTTATAATTGGTAATAATTAATTTAGGTATAGATTTATTTTCATAAAATTGTGAAATAAAAGAAGATAGAATATTTTCTATTTTTTCATCAGGATCATGTTTGGGAAAAAATGCTTGATTACCCCAATTTTGTTTAGATCTAAAAAAAAAGACTTGTATACATGTTTTACCAGACTCTTTATGTATACTAATAACATCTGCATCGTTTAAATTAATTTGATTAATTTTTTGAGAAGATTGTATTTGTGTGAGAGCTTTAATTCGGTCTCTTGATAAAGCAGCTTTTTCATAATCTAACTCTTTACTAGCAATCTCCATTTCTTTAGAAATTTTTTTTTGAATTCTTCTTGATTTTCCAGAAATAAAATCTACTGCATCATCCACCGTTTTTTTATAATCTTGTTCTCCTATATGACCCACACAAGGAGCAGAGCATCTTTTGATTTGATAAAGAATACACGGTCTTTTTCTATTTTTAAAAACAGTGTCATCACAAACTCTAAGTAAAAAAATTTTTTGTAGTATTTTAATTGTCCAGTTTGCAGAACCTATAGAAGCGAATGGACCAAAATAATACCCATCTCTGGTTTTTTTACCTCTTAATTTAGTTAGTTGCGGCCACACATCTTTATGTCCAATAAAAATATAAGGAAAAGACTTATCATCTCTTAACAAAATATTAAATCTAGGTTTGTGTTTTTTTATTAAATTTGCCTCTAAGAGAAGAGCCTCACTTTCGTTTGAGGTAGTAGTTATTTCTAAATATTTAGTTAGAGACAACATTCTTTCAGTACGAATTGGTAAATTATTGTCTGAAACATAACTTTTTAATCTATTCGGAATATTTTTTGCTTTTCCTATGTATAAAATTTCTTTTTTAGAACTCAACATTCTATATACACCAGGATTTTTCGGTAATAGAGATATTTTTTCTTTAATTACTTTTTTTCCTAATTCTAAGTTATTCAGCATAATCTTTTTTTTATAATTTCAATCCCTACGGAAGAAGTATTTTTAATAATTTGTGTTTTTTCTATTTTAAGCTTAATTTTATTAATGTTATTATTTTTAAACAATTGTTCAAAAATATCCTCGGCTAATGTCTCTAACAACTCGTAATGTTTATTTTTAGCAATTTTTGATACTTTTTTAATTATCTCCTCATAATTCACTATACTATTTAACCTTTCTTCAATTGGTGAAAGAAGAGGATTTATATCTATACTCATATTAAACTTTACTTCCTGTTTTTTAATTTTTTCAAAATCATGAATACCTATAGATATAAAGAGAATTAAATCTTTTATAACAACTCTTCTTTTATAAGAGTATTTTCTTTTCGTATTTAATCTAATAATTTTTAAATTTTTTTTTTTCATTCTTTAGCATTAACTATATCAGGTGTTTTCCAAGCAAGTGATTGACCACTATCCACACTTATGATTTGACCAGTTACATTATCGTTATTAATAAAATATTTTATCGTTTCACAGATATTTTTGGGATCCACTTTATTTTTAAGAATTAATGAGTTCCATTGTTTTTTAAAATGTTTATCAGACTGTCTTTTATTTTTTATTGTGGGACCAGGAGCAACTGCATTTACTCTGATGTTTGGAGCTAAACTCATCGCCGAAGTCTTTGTAAGAGTTGCTAGACCAGTTTTACTGAGCGTGTAAGAAAAAAAGAAAGGAGTTAATTTAAATATCCGCTGATCTATAATATTTACTATAATTCCTTTTTTCATTTTTATAAATTTTTTAAAATATTTTGTAAGCATAGCAGGGGCTAAAAGATTGATATTAATATGATTAGAAAACAGTTTTTCATTAAAACTAACTAAATTATCTTTTTCAAAAATAGATGCATTATTAATTAAACAGTCCAAACCTTTCATGGATTTATTTGCAAAAGAGATAATTTTTTTTACTTCAGCAGAATTTGACAAATCTCCTTTTATTAAAAAAACTTTTGAACCAGAATCTTCCAATTCAATTTTTAGTTTTTTTGCTGCCTTAAATGACCTGTTATAATGTATTGTAATTTGCACATCATAGTTAGCCAAGGACTTTGCAATTGCAGCTCCTATTCTAGTAGCGCCACCAGTTATAATGATTTTTTTTGCTTCCATTTTTTTTTTTTGTTTTTTTGTTTTTGTTCCAGGCATCCCGAGCGTTGATCTCCCTTTAGGATAGACTTTGCTTTTTAAATTATACTGACTTATCTTCGGGTTCAACGTTATTTCAAGTTCGTTAGCCTCTAATTTTCTTATTTCATCCCTTATTTTTGCTGCTTCTTCAAACTCTAAATTAGCTGCAGAGTCCTTCATTTTTTTATTTAAACCTTTAAGATGTTTTTTGAGATTTCCACCAATATTTGACTCTTTAAAATTTGTGTAATCTTTTTCATATACAGACTCTAAAATATCCCCAATTTCTTTTTTAATAGACTCGGCTGTAATATTATTTTTTGTGTTGTATTCCAATTGTTTAGTCCTTCTCCTATCCGTTTCTTTAATCGCTTTATCTATGCTTTTTGTAATTTTATCGGCGTATAAAATTACTTTTCCATCAATATTTCTAGCTGCTCTTCCAATAGTTTGTATTAAAGATGTTTCAGACCTTAAAAATCCTTCTTTATCAGCATCAAGAATTCCTACCAGCCCACATTCTGGAATATCTAGCCCTTCTCTTAAAAGGTTTATGCCCACTAAAATATCAAAGACACCAAGCCTTAAATCTCTAATAATTTCTATTCTTTCAAGAGTATCGATATCCGAGTGCATATACCTTACTTTTAAACCATTTTCATGAAGATACTCTGTTAAGTCTTCTGCCATTTTTTTTGTTAAAGTAGTTGCTAATACCCTGTAGCCTTTTTCTATAACTTGTGCAGCCTCATGCATCAAATCATCTACTTGAGTTTTTGCAGCCTTTATTTCCACAGGAGGATCTATTAATCCTGTGGGCCTAATAATTTGATCTATATATTTGTTACCCGTTTGTTGAAGTTCCCATGGACCTGGCGTTGCTGACACAAATACCGTTTGTGTTCTCATCATATCCCACTCTTCAAATTTTAAAGGCCTATTATCCATACAAGATGGTAATCTAAAACCATACTCTGCCAGAGTACTTTTTCTAGTTCGGTCTCCCTTATACATTCCATTTAATTGAGGTACGGTAACGTGGCTTTCATCTACAAATACTATTGTGTTGTCAGGAAAGTATTCAAATAAAGTTGGTGGTGGTTCCCCAGCTTTTCTTCCCGACAAAAATCTAGAATAATTTTCAATTCCTGCACACGTTCCTGTAGCCTCTATCATTTCAAGGTCAAATTTAGTTCTTTCTCTCAATCTTTGCTCCTCCAATAATTTATTATTTTCTCTATGTTTTTTTAAAGTTTCAGCTAATTCAGATTTTATTTGTTTAATAGCTTGTTCCATAGTTGGCTTTGGAGTGATGTAGTGACTGTTTGCATAAATTTTTATTATACTATAATCATTAATTTTTTTTCCTGTTAAAGGGTCAAATTCTTCTATTTTTTCTAGTTTATTAAAATTAAAACTTAATCTCCAAGCTCGATCTTCTAAATGAGAGGGAAATATTTCTAGATTTTCACCTCTTACTCGAAAGGTTCCTCTAAAAAAATTTTGATCATTTCTTTTATACTGAAGAGTAACAAAAGTTCTAATTAATTGATCTCTCTCGTACTCATTATTTCTTTTTAGAGTTATAGTCATTTTACTATATGCTTCAACAGAACCTAGTCCATAGATACAAGAAACACTCGCTACTATAATTACGTCATCTCTTTCTAATAGCGATCTTGTAGCAGAGTGCCTCATTCTATCTATCTGCTCGTTTATTGAAGCCTCCTTTTCTATATAAGTATCTGATCTTGGAACATAAGCTTCAGGTGTATAATAATCATAATAAGACACAAAATACTCAACAGCATTACCTGGAAAAAAACTTTTAAACTCACCATATAATTGAGCAGCTAAAGTTTTGTTAGGAGCTAATATTAAAGCCGGTCTATTTGTTGCCTCTATTACTTTTGCCATAGTAAAAGTTTTTCCTGAGCCCGTTACACCAAGAAGAACTTGCTCATTTTTTTTGTTTTTTAAGTTTTGAGTTAAATATTTAATTGCTTGCGGTTGATCACCAGCTGGTTGAAAATTACTCTTTATTTTAAATTTAATACCACCCTCTAACTTCTTTCTAATAGGGTTGTTAGTATTTTCAATATCTAGTATTTTTTCTTGATAAGTATTTTGCATTTTATGTTATTAATAATTTAAAAAAAACATTATAAAATTCAATGAGCATAGTTT
>NHHO02000030.1 GCA_002171035.2 Candidatus Pelagibacter sp. TMED165 | reverse complement strand
AATTATATTTTTACCTCTACTTGGTTCCTTCTTTATTTTATTCTCTAAAAGTTCAAAAAATAATCAAAGCTCAATAAATGTTTCTCTTTTTATAAGTTTAGCTAATTTTCTACTAGCTTTATTTATTTGGTATCAATTTGATAATAAAGATACAAATTTCCAATTTGTTGAGGAAGCCAACTGGATAAGTGGATTAATTAAGTTCAAATTAGGCATTGACGGGATTTCAATTTTATTCATTATTTTAACAACTTTTATTACACCTTTATGTATTTTATCTTGCATTAACAGTACTAAGAGTAGAGTTAAAGAGTTTTTAATAGCAATTTTAATTCTAGAAACTTTTATGATAGGAGTTTTTTGCTCTCTAGATCTAGTAGTTTTTTATTTATTTTTTGAGGCAGGTTTAATACCTATGTTTCTTATAATTGGTGTTTGGGGAGGGCCTAAAAGAGTATATTCAGCTTTTAAATTTTTTCTTTACACACTTTTAGGATCAGTATTAATGCTTGTAGCTATTATAGCAATTTACTGGATTACAGGTACTACCGATATTACTCAAATATATGAAATAAAAATTCCCAAGGAATTTCAATATCTACTTTGGTTAGCTTTTTTTAGTTCTTTTGCTGTAAAAACTCCAATGTGGCCAGTTCATACGTGGCTACCTGATGCACATGTAGAGGCTCCGACCGCTGGTTCAGTTATCTTGGCTGCTATACTTTTAAAAATGGCGGGGTATGGTTTTCTTAGATTTTCTATACCTCTGTTTCCGATTGCTTCAGAATATTTTATACCATTAATTTATATTTTAAGTGTTGTAGCAATAATTTACACATCATTAGTAGCACTTATGCAGGAAGATATGAAAAAATTAATAGCATACTCATCAGTAGCTCATATGGGTTTTGTCACATTAGGTATATTCACTTTTAACCAACAAGGTATAGAGGGAAGTATTTTTCAGATGATAAGTCACGGATTAATTTCAGCAGCTCTTTTTTTATGTGTGGGAGTTCTTTACGACAGGATGAACTCAAGACTTATCAGCTCATATGGGGGTATTGTGAATTATTTACCAAAATACTCTTTCTTATTTATCATTTTTACATTAGGTGCTCTGGGTTTACCTGGAACAAGTGGATTTTTGGGTGAATTTTTAGTTTTAGTTGGGACTTTTCAAAAGAGTTACTTGGTTGCAATAATAGCTTCGTTAGGAGTGGTACTCGGAGCAGCTTATATGTTGTGGCTAGCAAAAAGAGTAATATTTGGTGAGGCAAAAAATAGTGAAATAAAAAAAATGAAAGACTTAAACTTAATTGAGTCTTCTATTTTAATAGTTTTAGCGTCAGCAACAATATTTTTTGGTTTCTACCCCCAAATACTAATAGACACTATGAAAATATCAATTGAAAATTTGATAAATAATTATCAAATAGATTTAATTTATCATATAAAAAGTTAATTAAATGTATAATAATTTACAAATTCTATTACCTGAAATTTTTTTATCTCTTTCTATTTTTACTTTATTAATGATTGGTGTATATGTTAAAAAAAGTTTTGAAGTAGTTCAAAAACTTACTTTAGTTGTTTTAATAGTTGGAGTTTTATTAATACTTAATAGTGATAATTTTACAATAAAAGTTTTTCTTGATAGTTTTATTAGAGACTCTTTTGCTAATTTTTTTAAAATATTTATATTAATTTCAAGTATTTTTGTTTTAATTTCATCTGAATTATTTATTAAAGAAAATAATTTAAATAAATTTGAATATCCAATCATTATATTAATTTCAGTTTTAGGAATGTTTTTAATGGTAAGTTCAAATGATTTAATTCTTTTCTATTTAGGTTTAGAATTGCAGTCATTGTCTTTATACATATTAGCCTCGATAGATCGAGACAATATAAGATCCAGTGAAGCTGGAATTAAATATTTTGTTTTAAGCGCTTTATCTTCAGGATTATTACTGTATGGATGTTCTTTATTATATGGATTTTGTGGTTCAACGAATTTTAATATTATAGCAAATGAAATTAATATTCAAAATTCTGGTGCTATTTTTGCAATAGTATTCATATTAGTTGGTTTAGCTTTTAAAATTTCAGCTGTTCCATTTCATATGTGGACGCCAGACGTATACGAAGGTTCTCCAACATCGATAACAAGTTTCTTTGCTATTGTGCCTAAAATTGCAGGTTTGGCAGTTATGATAAGATTTATGCAAATACCTTTTGAAAATATTTTATCACAGTGGCAAACAATTATTGTATTCATATCTATTGCTTCAATGATACTAGGCGCTGTAGCAGCAATAGGCCAAACTAATATTAAGAGACTTATGGCTTATAGTTCAATTGGTCATATCGGCTATGCTTTAGCAGGCATAGCCACTGGTACAATTAGTGGTTACAGCAGTTCGGTCACTTATATAGTTATTTATGCTGTCATGAACTTAGGTGCTTTTGCAGTTATTTTTTTAATGAAAAAAAATGGAAAATATACTGAGAAAATTACAGATTTGTCTGGAATATCGAAAAAAAACCCACTAATAGCTCTAAGCTTTTTAATAATCTTATTTTCTTTAGCTGGAATTCCGCCTTTAGGAGGTTTCTTTGCTAAATTTTACGTATTTATGGCTGTGATCGAAAACGAAATGTATACTTTAGCAGTTATTGGTTTATTGACAACTGTAATTTCTGCTTTTTATTATTTAAGAATAATAAAGATTATATATTTCGACGATATCAAAGAAGCTTTAGATCCAATTAAAAACATAAGTATAGTAGGAACACTGTTTATTAGTTGCTTTATACTAGCAACTTTCTTTTTGTATCCTTCTTTTTTAAGTAATATTGTAAGTTCTATATTTTTATTTTAATGCAACTTAAAATTTTAAAATACAATAGTGTAAAAAGTACTAATGAAGAGGCAATAAAACTAATAAAAAAAAATAAAACTAAACCAAAAATAATTATTTCTAAAAATCAAACTAAAGGCAAAGGAACAATGGGAAAAAAATGGATTTCTAAAAAAGGTAATTTTTTTGCTACAATTTTATTCGAATTAACAAGTAAAAATATTAAACCAGAAGAGATTTCAATATTGAATTCGTTTCTGATCAGAGATGTATTAAAAAAATACACAAAATATAAAATTAAGGTTAAATGGCCAAATGATCTTTTAATTAATAGTAGAAAATTGTGTGGAATACTTCAGGAAGTTATAGAGTCAAATTCGAAAAAATATTTAATAGTGGGCATAGGAATTAATACTGTATACGCACCTAAAAGTTCACAATTTAAATCTATATCTCTATCCCAGTGTTCTAATAAAAAAATTGATAATAAATCGATACTAAATGATTTGAAAAGATCTTATGAAAAATTAATTTCTGATATAAAAGAATATAAATTAGATCATTTAAAAAAAAATATTTGCAATCAATGAATTACTTAGTAGGAGACATAGGAAATACACTTACAAAAATTACATTACTCGATAGTAATTTTAAAATTACTAAATCATTTCAAATAGAGACTAGCAAATTAAATAATAATAGGGAAAAACACCTTTTTTTTAAGAGAATATTAAAAAAAAAGGCAAATCCCACAATACTGATTTCTAGCGTCGTTCCTAATATTTTTAGAATTATAAAATCTTATTTAAAAAAATTAAAAATAAAAACTATTGAAATAAAAGAACTAAATATAAGAAAAATGATAAAGTTAAANATTAAAAAAATTAGTGAGCTTGGCTCTGATAGAATTGCAAATGCTATAGGAGCTTTTTTTAACTATAACAAAAATTGTATAATTATAGATTTTGGTACAGCAACAACTTTTGATATTATTAAACAAAAAGGTATTTACGAAGGAGGTGTTATAGCACCAGGGATAAAAAATTCTATAAGTGCTTTAAATAATTCTACTGCATTGCTTCCTATAATTAAGTTAAAAAAAAATCCAAAAACTTATGGAAAAAATACAATAGATGCCTTAAATGCTGGTTTTATTTGGGGTTACCAAGGTTTAATTAATAATATAATTAAAAAAATTAGTTTTAATACCAAAAAAAAATATAAAGTAATTTTAACTGGTGGTTATGCAGATATTTTTAGTGATAATTTATTAGTAAAACCTTTTATAGATAAAGATATAACAATTAAGGGAATTGCTAAAATATATAAAGATTTATTATTATGAAAAAAGACGAATTAATTTTTTGCCCTTTGGGAGGATCAGGTGAAATAGGAATGAATATGAATTTGTATGCCTATGGAAACGAGGAGAAGCAAAAATGGATTATAGTAGATATGGGTGTTACTTTTGCCGATGATAGTGTCCCTGGAATAGATTTAATATACCCTGATCCAGGTTTTATATTAGATAAAAAAGATGATTTGCTTGGTATTGTTTTAACTCATGCTCATGAAGATCATATTGGAGCTGTTGCTCATATATGGCCAAATCTTAAATGTAAAATATATGCAACACCGTTTACAGCAGTATTAATCCAAGAAAAATTTAAAGAAAAAAAAATAGATATTTCTCGAAGCCTTGTAATAGTGCAACTGAATGGAAAAATAAAATTAGGTCCTTTTGAAATTGATTTTATTACATTAACCCACTCTATTTTAGAACCAAATGGACTATCAATTTCTACCCCAGCAGGTTTAATTTTACATACTGGAGATTGGAAAGTTGATCCAAACCCTTTAATTGGAGGAGATATTGATAAGAAAAAACTTCAAGAAATAGGAGACAAAGGAGTTATTGCTATGATCTGCGACTCTACAAATGTTTTCAGTGAAGGAAGAGCTGGATCAGAGTCTGATGTTAGAGATAGCTTATTAAACATAATCGAAAAAAAGAGAAATAGAGTAATTGTAACTTCCTTTGCCTCAAACGTAGCTAGAATGGAAACAGTTTTTTATTGCGCGAAAAAAACAGATAGAAATATTTGCTTGGTAGGCAGGTCAATGCATAGAATATATAAAGCTGCGAGACTTTGTGGCTACATGCAAAATTTAATTGAACCTCTCGACCCTAGAGACGCAAAAAAAGTTGCAAAAAATAAAATTATTTATCTTTGTACAGGTAGCCAAGGTGAGCCAATGGGCGCAATGAATAGAATCGTAAATGGTATTCATTCTGAGGTTTTTTTAGAACCTGAAGATACAGTAATTTTTTCTTCTAAAATTATTCCTGGAAATGAAAAAAAACTTTATCAATTACAAAATGAAATAGCTAAAAATAATGTAGAAATTATTACAGAAGAAAATGCATTTGTGCATGTTTCAGGTCATCCAAATAGAGAGGATTTAAAAGACATGTACGGATGGGTAAAACCAAAATGTATAATCCCCGTACATGGAGAACATCGTCATATGAAAGAGCATGTAAATTATGCAAAAAGCCTTCAAATTCCTCAAACATTGTTAATTGAGAATGGAGATATAGTCAGAATTCATCCTAGTTCAAAACCTGAAATTGTAGATAAAGCACCCTCTGGAAGAATGTATTTAGATGGTGCAATAGGAGTGAGTTCAGATTCGCAATCCATAAAAGAGAGAAGAAATATATCACAAAATGGATATTTAGAAGTAACACTTATTATTTCTAATAATGGAAAATTTAAAAAACCAATTATTTCTTATAGAGGTATACCTACAGATAATGATATAGAAAATATTGTTTTTGATATGGAAGATGAGATCTCAAATGTTTGTAGAACCTTTTCTATTCAGAATAAAAATCAAGAAAAAAATTTAATTGATACTCTAAAGCAAAATTGTAGAAAAATTATGAAAGATAAAACTGGAAAAAAACCTTTCACTAATATTAATATTGCAAGAATATAATGGGTATAACTGGATCTTTAATAATTTATATTATCATTTGGTGGATTGTTTTTTTTTGTATTTTACCAGTTGGTATTAAGTCTGAGAATAAACTTTTTATCCAAAAAATAGAAGGAAACGATTTAGGAGCCCCAAAAAACCCTAATATAGGTAAAAAGTTTATAATTACTACATTTATTACTTCAGTATTATTTTTTGCAATATATTATATTGTTATAAGTGGTTATTTTAATTTAAGGGAGTATTTGCAATAATGTATTTATCAAAATTATTTCTTCCAATAATAAAAGATGTACCTTCTGAGGCAAAAATTAAATCACATCAACTTATGATTAGATCAGGAATGATAAAGCAATCATCAGCAGGAATATATTCCTGGTTACCGTTAGGTTTTAAGGTTATGAAAAAAATAGAGAATATAGTTAGAGCAGAACAAAATAATATTGGAGCACAAGAAATGTTAATGCCGACTATACAGTCAGCCGATATATGGAAAGAAAGCGGAAGATATAATGATTATGGAGATGAGATGCTTAAAATTAAAGATAGACAGGGAAGAGAAATGCTTTATGGGCCAACTAATGAAGAATTAATCACAGAAATTTTCCGAGGAAGTATAAAATCGTATAAGTATCTTCCTCAAATGCTTTACCACATCCAATGGAAATTTAGAGACGAAATCAGACCAAGATTTGGAGTTATGAGATGTCGTGAATTTTACATGAAAGATGCTTATTCTTTTGACTTAGATGAGGAGTCAGCAAAGAAATCATATAATAAAATGTTTTTTTCTTATTTAAAAACATTCGATAGGATGGGACTTAAAGCTATTCCAATGTCAGCAGATACAGGTCCTATAGGAGGCGATCTTTCTCATGAATTCATAATTCTTGCTGATACGGGTGAAAGCCAAATATATACAGACAAAGAAATATTCAATATAGATTTAAAAAATTATAATGCTTCGGACTCTTCGCTTGATAAAATGCGAAAAGATTATTCTTCAATCTACGCAGTAACCGATGAAAAATTTAATCAAAAAGAATTTAATGAAAAAGTAAATAAATTAAATCAAGTTAAAGCTAAAGGTATAGAGGTAGGACATATATTTTATTTTGGAGAAAAATATTCAAAAGTTCTCAATTGTAATATTGATAATAAAGATGGAAAAAAAATTTCTGTTAAAATGGGATCTTACGGAATAGGAGTTTCAAGACTAGTTGGAGCTATAATAGAAGCAAATTATAATAATAACATTATGAAATGGCCAAGATCTATCTCACCATTTGAAGCAGTAATAATACCGAGTATCAATAAAAATAATAAAGACAACCTAACAAAAGCTGAAAATATATATAAAGAATTAATAAAACAAAGAATTGACGTATTGTTAGACGATATTGATGAAAATATGTCAAATAAATTTAAAAAACACGATCTACTAGGTATTCCTTTTCAGATAATTATAGGTTCTAAGTCTCAAGATAATAAATTTGAGTTTAAAGAACTTAATTCAAACACTGAAATCTTAAATCTAAGCGAAATCGTAAAAAAAATAAAAAAATAAATTGTTTAGCAACATAGAAAGATTAATTTCATCAAGAAATTTAAAACCTAAAAAAAAAGAAGGTTTTTTAAAAATTATATCAGCATTTTCTTTTTTAGGTATTATGCTTGGGGTCGCAATATTAATAATTGTGATGTCTGTAATGAATGGATTCAGAACAGACCTAACAAACAAAATACTAGGATTAAATCCTCATTTGATAATTGAAAGTAAAGGAGATTATATCAGTGAAGATTTTCAATCTTTAATTTCTCAAAAATACAAAGAATTTAACTTAACGAAATCTTTTACTAGTGAAGGTATTCTAATTGCCAATGAAAATACAAAAGGTATTTTAATAAAAGGAATTCAAAAAAAACAATCTGAAGCGTTTAATTTAATAAAAGAAAAAATAGTTGATGGTAAATTTAAAAATCTAAACAATAAAAGTATTTTAATAGGTGGAGAATTAGCTTTTGGTCTAAGTCTCAAAGTAGGTGATAGTATAACTTTGATGACATCCTCTTTTATAAACACTCCTTTAGGATCTGTGCCAAAACAGCAAACTTATTTAATCGCAGGAATTTTTAATAGTGGATTTTTAGAATTTGATAGAAATGTTGTTTTACTAGATATTGATGAAATATTGTCCTTGTTTAATAAAACAAAAAAAGATTTAAATATTGAAATATATTTAAAAGATCCATTAAAAGCAGATGTTTATAAAAAGGAATTAAAAAAGTTAACTGATAAATTTTACATTTATTCCTGGTCGGACTTAAATAAATCATTTTTTAGTGCTCTAAAAGTTGAGAGAAATGTAATGTTTATTATTTTAACTCTCATTATTATTGTAGCAACTTTTAATATAATTTCTGGTCTTACAATTCTAATAAAAAACAAGACTCGTGAAATAGCTATTTTAAAAACTTTAGGATTAAGTGATACTTCAATAAAAAAAATATTTTTTTTAACTGGTATGAGTATTGGCTTTTTTGCCACTTTATCAGGAGTTTTTATAGGAACTTTTTTTTCAATTTATATTGAAGAAATAAGAATATTAATTTCAAGTTTATTTAATTTAGAAATATTTCCACCAGAAATTTATTTTTTAGAAAAAATGCCAAGTGAATTAAGTTTACAATCAATAATTTCAATTAGTTTTTTTTCATTATTTATTTCAGCTATAGCATCTTACATACCATCAAGATCAATATCAAAAATGAACTTAACAAAGGCTTTAAAATATGAATAAATATCTTATTCAAGCCGAAAATATAAAAAAATATTTTTACCATAAAAATGGATTGATAAAATTATTTGAAAATATCAATTTTAAAATTAAAAAAGGTGAACTTGTTGCCTTAATTGGTCCCTCAGGATCAGGAAAATCATCTTTACTACATATTTTGGCGCTTCTAGATAATCCTACAAGCGGTAAAGTTCTTTTAAAAGATAAGGAGACTAAAAATTTAACAAATGAAAAAAAAGATATTTTGAGAAAAGAAAATATATCTATGATTTTTCAGGATAATAATTTATTAGGAGATTTTACAGCATTAGAGAATGTTTTACTGCCTTTGATCATTAGAAATGAGAGCTATAAATCATCAGAAAAAAAAGCTTTGAATATTCTTACTAAAGTTAATTTAATTAATAGAAAAAACCATTTTCCAAATGAACTATCTGGTGGAGAACAACAGAGAGTTGCAATAGCGAGGTCAATAATAGCTGAAACAGATCTAATAATTGCTGATGAACCAACAGGAAATCTTGACTATAAAACTTCAAAAGATATTTTTTCATATTTTTTAAAGTTAAAAAAAATGAACAAAGCTGTAATATTTGCAACTCATAATAGAGAACTTGCTAGTAAAGCTGATTATAAGTTGAGTATTTTTAATGGTAATATAAAAAGAATTAATGCTCAAAAATGATAAGCAATTTAATAATTTTAAAATTCATACACAATACTCTATTTGCGAAGGAGCTATAAAAATTGATGATTTATCAGATTACTGTAAATCAAATAAAATAAAATCTGTAGGAATTTGTGATAGCTACAATCTGTGTGGTGCTTTAGAATTTTCTGAAAAGATCAGTAAATCTGGCACACAACCTATTATTGGGACTCAAATTAATTTTTTATTTGATAATGTTTTGGGCAAAATACCTATCTTTGCAACAAATGCTGTTGGTTACAAAAATTTAACAAAATTATCTTCAAAAAGTTATTTAGACAGCAATGAAATATCTGATCCTCAATGTAAACTAGAAGATTTATTAAATTATAGTGACGGGCTTATAACCCTCTCTGGTAGTCAATTTGACTTATTTGGCTCTCTTTTTAAGCTTAACAAGCTGAAACAAATTGAAGATTTGTTTTGTAAAATTTCCAAATGTTTTAAAGATAGATTTTATATTGAAATTCAAAGACATAATGAACCAGAAGAAAAAAAGTATGAAAATTTCTTATTAAATTTATCTTCAAAATATAACCTGCCTCTTATAGCATCTCAAGAAATTTTTTATATAAAACAAGAAATGGCAGAAGCACATGATGCTTTAATTTGTATAGGGGAAAAAAGATTTGTAGATGAAATAAATAGAAAAAAATATAACGACCAGCATTATTTAAAAACAAATGATGAATTAAAAAAAATTTACTCTGACATTCCAGAAGCGTTGGAAAATAATTATAATTTTTCATTAAGATTTAATTTTAAGCCTAATACATCTAGTCCAATTCTACCTTCATTAACAACATCGAAGAATACTACCATTGAAGATGAATTAAAAACGCAAGCAATAAAAGGTTTAAAATTTAGATTAGACAATTTTGTTTTCAAAAAACGACCTCAAGAAGACAGAAATAAGATAATTAAAATATACGAAGATAGATTGCATCACGAGCTAAAGATCATTAATTCTATGAAATATTCAAGTTATTTTCTTATAGTTTCAGATTATATTAAATGGTCCAAAAAAAATAATATTCCAGTAGGTCCAGGACGAGGATCAGGGGCCGGATCATTAGTAGCTTATTGTTTAGACGTTACTGATTTAGACCCAATAGAATTCGATTTAATTTTTGAAAGGTTTTTAAATCCAGACAGAATATCTATGCCAGATTTTGATATAGATTTTTGTGAAGAAAAAAGGGATAAAGTTTTTGAATATTTGAAGTCAAAATATAATAGCGGTGTCGCCCACATTATCACATTTGGAAAACTTAAAGCTAGAATGGCGTTAAGAGATGTTGGTAGAGTTATAGGATTACCTTACGGACATGTAGACAAAATTTGTAAAATGATTCCATTTGATCCATCGAGACCTTTAACATTGAAAGAGTCAGTTGATAGAGAGCCGAGATTTAAAGAAGAAATTAAAAATAATAAAAAGGTTGAAAAACTTATTGAATTATCTCTAAAATTAGAAGGTTTAAATAGAAATATGGCAACTCATGCAGCTGGAGTTGTAATAGCTGGAGAAAAATTATCAGAGCAAGTCCCTTTGTATAAAGACCATTCATCTAATTTATTTCTACCTTCTACACAGTTTGATATGTATTCTTCAGAAAATGCTGGATTAGTTAAATTTGATTTATTAGGACTTAAAACATTAACTGTTATAGATAAAACTTTAAAACTTTTATCATTAAAGGGAATTGATTTAGATATTAGTAAAATCGATTTAGATGATAAAAAAGTTTTTGAACTTTTGTCAACGGGAGAAACAACAGGTTTATTTCAATTAGAGAGCTCAGGAATGAGAGATTCAATTAGACAAATGAAACCTAATAAATTTGATGATATAATTGCTCTGGTTGCATTATACAGACCTGGACCGATGAGTAATATCCCAATTTATAATGACTGTAAAAATGGTTTCAAAACTCCTAATTACATTCATGAGTCTCTAAAAAATATTTTAGAACCTACTTATGGAATTATAATTTATCAAGAGCAAGTTATGCAAATAGCTCAAACATTAGCTGGTTTTACGGCAGGGGAAGCAGATATTTTAAGAAGAGCTATGGGTAAAAAAAAGAGAGCTGAGTTAGAAAAACAAAAAGAAAGGTTTGTTAATGGAGCAATTCAAAATGGAATTAAAAAAGATTTGGCAAATTATATTTTCACAAAAATAGAACCTTTTGCAGAATACGGCTTTAACAAAAGTCATGCAGCCGCCTATGCTTTAATAGCTTTCCAAACTGCTTATTTAAAAACTTACTATAAGGAAGATTTCATTGCTGCTACTATGACTACAGAATTAACTAATACTAGTAAATTAAGAGAATTTGTTGAAGAATTAAAAAGGTTAAATGTTAAAGTAGTAAGGCCATGTATAAATAGTTGTTTTTCTGATTTCAGAGCGATTGATAATAAAATTTATTATGGGCTAGGAGCGGTAAAGAGTGTTGGGTTTGAAGCAATTTCCAACATAGTTCAAGAAAGAGAAAATAATGGAAAATTTAAATCAGTTTCTGATTTTATTAAAAGAGTGGACCCCAAAGATGTAAATAAATTACAACTTGAGGGTTTAGTAAAAGCTGGTGCTTTTGATAATTTAAATCCTAATAGAAATCAATTAATTGAATCTATACCTAAAATTATTCAAACAATTAAGAATATTCACGAAGATAAATTGAGCAAACAAACAAATTTATTTGATATTAAAGACAATTCTATCGATGATACTTTTAAATTTATAACTGATAAAAGATGGACAAAAAAAGAACTATTAATAGAGGAATTTAAGGCACTTGGTTTTTATATCTCTGATCACCCTCTGAATGAATACAAAAATATATTTTCTCAACTAAAAATAATTCCATATCAAAATTTTATTAAAAATGATGACATTGAAGGTTTAGTGGCTGGTACAATAATGTCTATACAAGAAAAAAAAAGTGCCAAGGGAAATCCTTTTGCGATAGTTAAGTTCAGTGATAATAGCAGTGAATTTGAATTATTTCTATTTTCTGAAACGTTAATTAATAACCGAGATAAATTGAGAGAAGCATCCTCTTTTGTAATGACTTTACATAAAGATAGACAGTCTGATGATAATACAACTAGACGAGTAAACGTAAGAAAAATTTTAGATTTAAACGAAATAATTAACAAACCATACCAAAAAGTTTCTATAGAACTTAAGGAAGGCTATTTGCTCGATGAGCTAAAAGATTTATTAAACGAAGAAGGTGATACAGAAATTCAATTTGTTTTAGGTAGCAAAGGAAAAAAATTAACATTTAAGCTAGATAAAGCAAGAAAATTTGATTTAAGTAAGTATAATTCAGTTAAAAATAAGGGTTATGTCAAAAAAATAAATTTTTAGAAGCTTGATTTTTTTAATACAATCTATATATCAATATTAAATTTCGCACACAGTAATAAGGGTTTGTGCCCTACCGGTCCAGAAATGGAATAACTGTGGTGGATTAACCGGAAAAAACTATGAACGTACCTGAAGTAAATATAAAACAACTTTTAGAAGCCGGAGTGCATCTGGGTCATAAAACCTTAAGATGGAATCCAAAAATGAAGCAATATATTTTTGGAGAAAAAAATTCTATACACATTATTGATTTAACACAGACAGTATCATTTCTTAAAAATGCATTAGCAGAAGTACATAAATGTATTTCTAGTGGGGGTAAAATATTAATAGTTTCTACAAAAAAACAAGCTTCAGAACAAGTTAGCTCTTTAGCTAAAGAAACTAATCAGTATTTTGTTAATTATAGATGGTTGGGTGGAATGCTAACGAATTGGAATACAATTCAAAATTCAATAAAGCGATTAAAGATGTTAGATACTCAACTCTCAAAAGAGAACACAGGGTTTACCAAAAAAGAAATTCTGAAGTTTGGAAAAGAAAGAGATAAACTTCAAAGATCTCTTGGAGGTATAGCTGAAATGAAAAAAATACCTGACATGATATTTGTTATAGATACTAATATAGAGTCACTTGCTGTTAAAGAAGCAATTAATTTGAAAATACCAATTGTAGCAATTTTAGACACTAACTCAGATCCAACCGATATTCAATTTCCTATTCCAGGTAACGATGATGCGAGGAGATCTATAAATCTTTATTGTGAATTACTTAAAGGAGCTATTATTGATGCTGAGAAAAATATTGTTATTACAAAAGAACAGCCACAACCTACAAAAGACTTATCTCAAAATAAAAAAAAAACCAATAAGATAGCTAAGCCAATTTTAAAAAACATTAAATCAGATAAAAAAATTGATTCTAAAAAAAAATAAATTCATAAAATAAATGTCAAATAAAGAATTTCTAGAAAGTGTTAAAAAACTTAGAGAATTGACTGGCGTAGGTTTTAAAGATTGTAAGTTAGCTATTGATGAAAATAAAGGTGATATTGAAAAATCAATTGAGTTTTTAAGAAAAAAAGGCATAGCAAAGGCTTCTAAAAAAATGAGTAGAACTGCCTCAGAAGGTTTAGCTCTAGTGGAGAACAATAATGGAAAAATATCATTAATTGAGATAAATAGCGAAACTGACTTTGTAGCAAAAAATAAAGATTTCATAGATTTTTGCAAAGAATTATCTCAAATAAATTTTACACAAAAAGGAGATTTAAATAAATTAAATGACTCTTTAATGAAAAATAAAATTACAGTTAAAGAAAATTTGATTAATTTAATAGCAAAAATTGGTGAAAAAATAACAATACGGAGAACCAAATTCTTTGACGACAATAACGGTGCTAATTTTTCATATGTTCATTCAGCAATCGAAAAAAATATAGGAAAAATAGCCTCTGTTGTGAAATTATCAAACATAGAAAAAAATAAGAATGATGAATTTGGTCAAAAACTTGCGATGCACATAGCTGCTATAAACCCATTATCGATAGATAGAAAAGATTTAAATAAAGATGTTATTGATAAGGAAATTGAGATTATAAAAGCAGAGCTTATTAATTCTGGTAAAAAAGACGATATGATAGAAAAAATATCAAAAGGTAAAATTAATAAGTTTATTTCAGATAATACCCTATTAAATCAAGTATGGATAATGGACCCTAAAAAAAAAGTTTCTGATATACTCAAAGAGAATAAATTAGAAAATGATATACAAATATTAGATTTTATAAGATTTAAAGTCGGCGAAGGAGTTTAAATATATGAGCTCAGAGTTTAATGAAAAAAATTACTCATTAAAAATGGAAAAATCAATACAATCTTTTAAAAAAGACATAGCTACTTTAAGAACTGGAAGAGCAAATGCTAATATGTTGGATATGATAAAAGTAGAAGTTTACGGCCAACAAATGCCAATAAATCAAGTGGGTACAATTAGTGTGCCTGAAGCTAGATTAATATCCATTCAAGTATGGGATCAATCAAACGTGCAATTTATCGACTCAGCTATCCAAAAATCAGATTTAGGTATAAATCCACAAATAGACGGGCAATTAATAAGAATTAAAATTCCTGATTTAACAGAAGAAAGAAGAAAAGATTTAATTAAAATTTTAAAAAACATGGGAGAAAAAAGCAAAATTTCAATAAGAAATATAAGAAGAGAAGCTAATGAAGAATTAAAAAAAAAATTAAAAGATAAAGTAATCACTGAGGATGAAAATAAAAATTTTGAAAAAAATAATCAAAAAATAACTGATAATAATATTTCAATAATTGAAAAAATTATTGATGAAAAAGAAAAAGAAATATTACAAATATGAATAAGCTCAACCACGTTGCCTTTATTATGGATGGTAATGGAAGGTGGGGTAAAAAAAGAAAAAGAGGACGTAATTTTGGACACATCAACGGTGTCAAAACAGTCCAAAAAATTATTGAGTCTTCTGCTAAATTAAGAATTCCATTTGTAACGTTTTATGTTTTTTCAACAGAAAATTGGAAAAGACCAAAAACTGAAGTTAATTTTTTATTTAAACTTATAATTAGTTATTTCAAAAAAGAATTAGAAAAAGTTATTCTAAATGGAATAAAAATAAATATCTTAGGTAAAATAACTCAATTACCTCTTAAATTGAGGCTATCTTTAAAAGAAGTAATGTATCGTACAAAAAAAAATAAAAAAATTATAGTAAATTTAGCAATTAACTATGGATCTCAAGATGAAATAGTTTATGCAGCTAAAAAAACAAAAAAAAATGTAAATATTCATTCAATCAAAAAAAATTTATATACAAAAAATTTACCAAACCCTGAAATTTTAATAAGAACAGGTGGACATAAGAGGTTGAGCAACTTTTTGTTATGGCAACTAGCTTATGCTGAGATTTTTTTTATTAAAAAG
>NHHO02000018.1 GCA_002171035.2 Candidatus Pelagibacter sp. TMED165 | reverse complement strand
AAGGTCTAATTAAAGCAGAGCTGGATGTTAAAGACAATCTTTGGTTTTTTGATTGTCACTTTAAGGAAGATCCAGTAATGCCAGGATGCTTGGGTTTAGATGCCATGTGGCAACTAGTAGGATTTTATCTTGGATGGCTTGGAAACCCAGGAAAAGGAAGGGCCTTGGGTGTTGGATCAGTAAAATTTACAGGTGAAGTATTAAAAAATATTAAAATGGCAGAATATATAATTGATATGAAAAGAGTTTTAATAAAAGAAGGTACTACGGTAGGTTTGGCTAATGGAGTTTTGTTAGCTGATGGAAAAAAAATTTATACCACTGAAAACTTAAAAGTAGGATTATTTAAATCATGAAACGCGTAGTTATCACTGGTTTAGGAGTTGTTTCTTGTTTAGGAAATAATCAAAATGAAGTGTTTGACTCATTAATTAATTCAAAATCTGGAATTTCATTTAGTGAAGAATATAAGGAGTATAATTTGAAAAGCCACGTTCATGGTAAGCCCAATATTAAAATTGAAGATCATGTCGATAGAAAATTTATTAGATTTATGGGACCTGGATCTGCGTACAACTATATCTCAATGGCTGAAGCTGTAAAAGACTCAGGATTAGAGGAAAAGGATGTGAGTAATATTTCAACAGGCATGATCATGGGATCAGGAGGTCCTTCAATTGAAAATGTCATATTGGCTGCCGATAAAACTAGGGAAAAAAGTCCAAAAAGAATGGGTCCATTTGTTGTTCCTAGAACAATGTCAAGTACAGCTTCTGCAACACTTGCAGTGCCATTTAAAATTAAAGGTGTAAATTATACTATCAGTTCAGCCTGTGCTACGAGCGGGCATTGCATTGGAAACGCGATGGAATTAATTCAATTAGGAAAACAAAATATAATATTTGCTGGTGGAAGTGATGAGGTTCATTTTGCAATGACAGCTATGTTCGATGCAATGACAGCATTATCCTCAAAATATAATGATACTCCACAAAAAGCCTCTAGACCGTATGATAAAACTAGAGATGGTTTTGTAATATCTGGAGGTGGAGGTGTTTTAGTTTTAGAGGAATATGAACATGCGAAAGCAAGAGGTGCAAAAATTTATGCTGAACTAACTGGTTATGGAGCAACTTCTGATGGATATGATATGGTAGCACCATCAGGCGAAGGTGCGGTTAGATGTATGAAAATGGCCTTAAGCACAAGTAAAAATAAAGTTGATTATATCAATACTCACGGAACATCAACTCCAGTTGGAGATATTACAGAGTTAAAAGCTGTAGGAGAAGTTTTTAAGAATAATTTACCAAAAATAAGTTCTACAAAATCTTTGTCGGGTCACTCTTTGGGAGCAACTTCAGTACATGAAGCTATTTATAGTTTAATTATGATGAAAAATAACTTTATATCCGCATCAATAAATATAAATGATATGGATGATGAAGCAAAAAAATATCCAATTGTTACTAAAGTTGAAAAAGATATTAAATTAAATTCTATAATGTCTAATAGTTTTGGATTTGGTGGAACTAATGCAACACTAGTATTTGAGAAAGTCTAATCAATGAATTTAATGAAAGGTAAAAAAGGATTAATCATGGGCGTTGCCAATGAAAGATCTATAGCATGGGGCATCTCTAAAAAATTAGCTGAAGCAGGTGCAGAGTTAGCATTTACCTATTTAGGAGATGCGCTTAAGAAAAGAGTTATTCCTTTAGCAGAAAAATTAAATTCAAATGTGACACTCAGTTGCGATGTTGAAAAAAAAGAGGAAATTATTAAGCTTTTTGAAGATATCAAAGCTAAGTGGGGCCAAATCGATTTTGTTGTTCATGCAGTTGCTTTTTCTGATAAATCAGAGTTATCTGGTGAATACTTAAATACTACAAGAGAAAATTTTTTAAGAAGTATGTTAATTTCATGCTTTTCATTTACTGAGGTTGCAAAAGAATCTTCAAAAATAATGAAAGAAGGTGGTAGTATGCTAACATTAACTTATGAATCTAACAAAGCTATTCCAAACTATAATGTAATGGGTGTTTGTAAGTCTGCACTTGAAGCAAGTGTTAAATATTTAGCAAGAGACTTAGGTTCTAAAGGAATTAGAGTTAATGCAATAAGTGCAGGNCCAATNAANACTTTAGCNGCNTCAGCAATNGGNGANGCAAAATTTNTNTATAANTGGAATGAAGATCANTCNTTTNTNAAAAGAAATGTNGATATTNANGATGTTGGNAATTCAGCTTTATATTTATTAAGTGATNTAGNAGNTGGNGTTACCGGTGAAATTCACTATGTAGATGCAGGATACAATAAAGTAGGAATGCCTGATCCAAAAAATATATCTTAGATACTAGCCTGCTTCATTGATAATTTAACTTTTCCCCTATCAAATCCAACAACTTTTACTGAAACTTCATCTCCTTCTTTTACAACATCTCCGACTTTTTCGACACGTTTCGCAGCGAGCTCTGAAATATGAACTAATCCATCTTGCTTGCCAAGAAAGTTCACGAAAGCACCAAATTCCATAATTTTTACTACTTTACCTTTATAGATTTTTCCCATCTCTGGTTTAGCAACTAAGCTTTTTATAAATTCTATTGCTTTATTTCTAGACTCTGCATCTGGTGCAGCAACAGTAACTTCTCCTGTATCTTTAACATCTACTTTTGCTCCTGATGTTTCAACTATCTCTCTTATGGTTGCTCCTCCTTTTCCAATAACAGTAGCTATATCTTTTTTATCTACTTTTACTATTTCCATTTTAGGTGTATGTTTTGAAAACTCTTTTCTAGAGTCTTTTAACGCTTTATTCATTTCTCCCAAAATAAGTTCACGACCACCTTTAGCTTGTTCTAAAGCTTGTTCCATAATTTCAAAGGTAATTCCTGTAATTTTAATATCCATTTGCAGTGATGTTATACCTTCTTTTGTTCCCGCTACTTTAAAATCCATGTCACCTAAATGATCTTCATCTCCTAAAATGTCTGACAAAACCGAAAATTCGTCTCCTTCTTTAATCAAGCCCATAGCTATACCAGCTACAGGGTTTTTTATTGGCACTCCTGCATCCATAAGAGCTAATGAGGTTCCACAAACAGTTGCCATCGAAGAAGAACCGTTTGACTCAGTAATTTCAGAGACTACTCTCAATGTATAGGGAAAATTTTCGCTTTTTGGTAAGGATGAATTAATCGCTCTCCACGCAAGTTTTCCATGACCTATTTCTCTTCTACCAGTTCCGATTCTGCCACATTCTCCAACTGAAAAAGGAGGAAAATTATAGTGTAACATAAATCTATTTCTTTGCATTCCACTTAAGCTTTCAACTCTTTGTTCATCATCAGACATACCTAAAGTAGTTACCACTAAAGCTTGTGTCTCTCCTCTTGTAAACAAAGCAGAACCATGCGTTCTAGGCAATACGCCAACTTCACACTTAATTTGTCTTACGTCCGCTAGACCTCTACCATCTATTCTTTTTTTATCTTTCAAAATTGCTGTTCTAACAATATCTTTTTCTAAAGACTTCAACTGAGCCATTGCTTGATTTTCTGTAACATTTTCGTCTTCAGCAAACATTTCTTTGCACTTAGTTTCTATTTCTGAAATCGCAGTTGATCTTTTCTTTTTGTCTATTTCTTTGAATGCTTTTCTTAAATTTTTTTCCACAGCAACTGAAATTTTCTTTTTAACATCTGAATGATCTATTTCTTCAACTTCCCATTTAGGTTTTCCTGCTTTTTTTGCTAGACTTTCTATAGCTTTAATTACTGGAACAAAACTTTCGTGACCAAACTTAACTGCATCAAGCATAACTTTTTCCGTTAATCCAGAAGTTTCGGACTCAACCATCAAGACTGCGTCCTTTGTTCCAGCAACAACTAAATCTAACTCTGATTCTTGTAATTCGCTAGGTGAGGGATTTAATAAATATTTTCCATCTTTATAACCAACTCTACTTGCTCCAATGGGGCCTTGAAAAGGTAAACCTGAAATTGATAGTGCAGCTGACGATGCAATAATTGATAGTATGTCAGCTTGATTTTCACCGTCATAAGATAAAACTGTAGGAAGTAATTGAACCTCATTTAAAAAACTTGAAGGAAATAAAGGTCTTATAGGTCTGTCAATTAATCTTGAGATTAAAGTCTCTGCTTCAGTAGGTCTAGCTTCTCTTTTAAAATAACCTCCAGGAATTTTTCCTGCAGCATAATATTTTTCTTGATAGTTCACAGATAGAGGAAAATAATCTTGACCATCTTTAAGATTTTTTGCTCCTACAACTGTAGCTATTACAACAGTCTCTCCACAACTTGCAATTATAGCACCATCAGCTTGACGAGCTATTTTTCCAGTTTCTAAAGTTATTTTTTTTCCGTTTATTTCTATTTCTTCTTTATGAATTTTAAACATTATTTCCTTAAATTAAGTTGTTTGATTACTTTACTATATGACTCTGGACTTCTTTTCTTTAGATATGACAAAAGTTTTTTTCTTCTATTAACGGATTTAGTCAATCCTACAGTTGAGTGCTTATCTTTTTTTGCTTTCTTAAAATGTTCAGCTAATTTTGTTATTTTATCTGTCAAAAGTCCAATCTGAACTTCTGTCGAACCTACGTCTTTTCCATGAATTGCTAATGATTTAATTGTATTGTTTTTTTTCTGGTTCATCTAAGTTATTTTTCTTTATTAATTTTTCTATTTTTTCCGCATATTCAAATGAGTTGTCTTCTACAAAAGTGAGTTTAGGAAGAAACTTAATATCTAGTTTTTTAGACAGTGCTTTTCTAACAAGATGAGAGAACTCCGTCAAGGTACTTACAGTTTCAGTCATCTCTATGCCTCCTAGCGGAATTACGTAAACTCTTGCAGTTTTTAGATCAGGTGTCATTTTGACTTCAGTGACAGTCACAATTTTAGTGTTCATATTTGGTATTTTAGCTTCGTTTCTTATAAAGATTTCACCGATTTTTTGCTTAACTAATTCTCCAACTCTTAGTTGCCTTTGACTATATGATGTTTGATTAGACCTACTTTTCATTAAATGCTTCTTTCAATTTTTTCTGCCTCATAAGACTCAATAATATCTTTTTCCTTAAAATCTATAAAGTCTTTCAAACTAATTCCACATTCTAGACCATTCTTTACTTCTTTTACAGCATTCTTCTCTCTAAAAATACTCGAAATCTCTCCACTATAAACTACGACGCCGTCTCTGATTAGTCTAGCTTTTGATTTATTTTTTATTTCTCCGTTTACTACTTTAGAGCCAGCTATTTTACCAGCGTTAGAGACTTTAAATATTTTCTGAATTTCAGCAGAGCCCAAAACTTTTTCTTTTATATCTGGTTCTAGCAAACCTGATAATCCTTTTTCTATATATTCTAATGCCTCATAAATAATATTGTAAAATTTAATATCTATTTTTTGCTCCTCAGCTAATTTTTTTGCTTCTCTATTAGGCTTTACATTAAATCCTATAAGTAGAGCATTAGATGCTTTAGCAAGTGAAACATCTGTCTCGTTTATCATTCCTATATCAGATAAAATAATATTTGCTTTTACTTCCTCATGTTCAATTTTATTTATTGCCATTTTCAATGCTTCACTAGAACCTTGAACATCAGATTTTATTACAATATTTAATTCATCTTTATCATCTTTGTTTTCAAATAATGTAGTTTTATCTTTAGCGATAATCTTCTTGGTAGAAGAATTATCTGATTTTCTAAATTCCGCAATTTCTTTTGCTTTATCCTCATTTTCAATAACTAAAAATTCTGCCCCTGCAAAAGCTGATCCGTTCATTCCAAGTATTTCAACAGGCATAGAAGGTGTAGCTTCCTCAATATTTTTACCTTCATGAGAAATCATCGCCCTTATTTTTCCCCAAGTATTTCCACAAACAAAGTAATCTCCTTTTTTAAGAAGACCATTTGTAATTAAGATTGTAGAAACCGGTCCTTTTCCTTTGTCAATTTTTGACTCTATTACGACTCCAGACGCAGTTCCAATAATTGATGCTTTTAAGTCTAATATTTCAGATTGAAGTAATATTGAATCTTTAAGCTTATCTAAATTTGATTTTTGAGTAGCAGATACTTCTACAAATAATGTATCTCCACTTAAATCCTCTGCTATTAATTCATATTGCATTAGTTCATTTTTTATTTTGCTTATATTCTTATTTGGTAAGTCACATTTATTTATGGCAACTATTATTGGAACCTTAGCTGCTTTAGAGTGTTGAATTGCCTCTATAGTTTGTGGTTTGATTCCATCATCTGCGGCTACAACTAAAACAACGATATCAGTTATTTTAGATCCTCTTGCCCTCATCTCTGTAAAGGCTGCGTGTCCTGGCGTGTCTATAAATGTAATTATATCATTTTTTTCAGTTTTTACTTGATAAGCACCTATATGTTGAGTTATACCGCCATGTTCTCCAGACACAACGTTGGTGTCTCTTAGAGAGTCCAATAGAGATGTTTTTCCATGATCTACGTGACCCATTATAGTAACAATAGGAGGTCTTTTCTTTAAATCTCCCTGTACTCTATTATCTTTTTTATTTAATTCTAGTGTAGGTGCTTCCTCTAAGATTGGTTTATGCCCAAATTCTTTAACAATATATTCTGCAGTGTCTTTATCGATAATATGATTAATAGTAGCGATTACTTTCATATTTAATAAAAACTTTATAATATCACTCGATCTTTCCGCCATTCTATTAGAAAGCTCTTGAATTGATATTTGTTCAGGTATTTTTACATCCCTGACTACTTTTTTAAATTCTTTTTTTTCTTCTGCTTCAGGATTGCTTCTTTTTTCTTTTAATCTTGCTCTTTTTACTGACGCCAGGCTACGTTGCTTAATTTCTATTTCCTCTACATTTAAAGCTCTTGAAACAGTTAATTTAAAATCTCTTTTATCTACATTTCCTTTTAGCCTTAGTGTATTTTTACTACTTGGTTTATCCTCTTTTTTTATAAATGCTTTAGTAGCTTTTTGCTCTACAAATTTTCTTGCAAAAATTTTCTTGACTGGGTCTCTATTTGTTTGAGTAAAATTTTTTCCTGATTTATTGTGATCTTTAGATGATCTGTGAGGTTGTTTTTTTTCGATAGAGAAGGATTTTTTTCCGTCTTTATTAATTGATCCTATATCAATTTTTTTTTTAATACTTGTTGAAATAGTAAGTGTTTTTTTTTTATTTTTATCTTCAGCCATAACTAATTATTTAAAAACTATCTCTCTGGCAGACATAATTAATTGGTCTGCCTCCTCTCTCGATAGTGAAAATTCCTCTAAATATCCCTCTAAACGTATTTTTTTTCCTTTTACTTCATCAAAACCACCAATTAATTCATCAGAGGATAAATCGGCAAAATCACCTAACTTTTTAATATTTTTTTGACCAAGTATTACCAACATTCCTTGTGTCATTCCCTTTAAATTAATTAACTCTTCTTCGACTCCAAGTTCTTTAAGTTTTTTACCAACTTCTTCTTTTTCTTTTATTAGTGTTTCTTTAGATCTATTTATTAACTCTTGTGCAGTTTCTTCGTCTATAGCATCAATTTTTGCTATATCATCAGCTTTAGATTGTGACAAGTCTTCGATAGTTTGAAAACCCTCAGAAACTAGTAATTGACCCAACGTTTCATCAACCTCCAAGTTTTTTACAAATGTGTCGGTTCTTTCTTTAAACTCCATTTGTCTTCTTTCAGAGTCTTCTTTGTCAGTTAAAATATCTATCTCATAATTTGTAAGTTTAGATGCAAGTCTAACGTTTTGGCCACGTCTACCGATAGCTTTGCTCAAATTTTCTTCTGTTAATATTACATCTATTCTTTTGTTATCTTGATCAATTAAAACTCTTTGTATTTCTGCAGGAGAAAGAGACTCGGATATTAATGTAGGCAAATCCTCTGTCCATTTTATAATATCTATTTTTTCCCCATGTAATTCATTTACTATAGTTTGAACTCTACTCCCTCTCATTCCTACACAAGCGCCAACAGGGTCGATCGATGTATCTTTAGAATTGACACATATTTTCGCTCTACTTCCAGGATCTCTTGCAACAGACTTTATTTCAATTATTCCTTCATATATTTCAGGAACTTCTTGAAAAAATAGTTTAGCTAAAAACTGAGGATGTGCTCGAGATAAAAATATTTGATGACCTTTTAATTCTTTTCTAACTTCATAACAGTATGCTTTTACTCTATCTCCAGTTTTCAAGATTTCTCGAGGAATTAGTTCATCTTTTTTAATTACACCTTCAGCTCTGCCAAGATCAATAATAACATTACCATATTCTAATCTTTTAATAATACCACTCAATATTTGACCTTGTTTTTCAATGAAATCATCATACTGTCTATTTTTTTCAGCCTCCTTAACTTTTAAGCTTATAACTTGCTTGGCACTTTGAGCGGCTATTCTGCCAAAATCTACCTGGGGCAACTCTTCGAAAATTTTATCGCCAACTTTTAAATCGTTATTTTTATTATCGTTAGATTTAATATCTTTCAATAATATTTCTTTACTAGGGTCTTCAACTTTTTCTACTATTTCTAAAACTTTTTGAATTATAATTTGACCACTTTCTCTATCAATTTTTACTTCTATATTATTATCATTACCAAATTTTGTAAGAGCAGCTCTTTGAATAGCACTTTCCATTGAATTAATAACAAGCTCTCGATCGATAGATTTCTCGTTAGCAACTGCGTCTACAATTCTTAATAATTCTAGTTTATCTAATCCTCTGTTTAACATATTTACCTTTTTTTAATTTTCCAAAAAAAAATGGGCTAAAGCCCATTTTGAAAACTCTGTATTTTTATTATCTTTTAATGAATAATTGAGGTTTTTTCAAGAATACTATTGAAAAATTTTTATTTTGTCTGTTTTTTCCCAAGAAAACTCGCCTTTATTACCAGGCTGTCTGCCAAAATGGCCATATGCAGAGGTTACCTCATATATAGGCTTATTTAGACGTAATAATTCTCGGATACCTCTAGGAGATAAATCAAAATTTTGCTCTATCAATTTTTTTACATCCTCTGTCTTTTCGGCATCTTTTTCATCTAATTTTAAATAAATTGATAGTGGTTTTGAAACTCCAATAGCATATGCAAGTTGAATTAAACATTTAGTAGAAACGCCGGCTGCCACAATATTTTTTGCTAGGTACCTTGAAACATAAGCTGCTGAACGATCAACTTTAGTAGGATCTTTGCCTGAGAACGCTCCTCCACCATGTGGCGCTGCTCCACCATAAGTATCAACTATAATTTTTCTTCCAGTTAAACCGGTGTCCCCATCTGGACCACCAATTATAAATTGGCCAGTTGGATTTACATAAATTTCTTTTTCTTTTAATTCTTTTAAGAATTTTTCGGGTATTGATTTTTTTATATAAGGTAATACTAATCTTTTAACTTCTTCTTGACTTAAATCTTTAGAGTGTTGAGTTGAGATTACTACTGACGTAACTTTTTTAGGATAATTATCTTCATACATCATGCTAACTTGACTCTTTGAATCTGGCTCAATTCCTTTAAGAATTCCTTTTTTTCTATCTTCAGCCATTAACCTTAGAATGGTATGAGAAAAATATATGGGCGCCGGCATTAACTCTTTGGTCTCGTTACAAGCAAAACCAAACATAATACCTTGATCACCGGCCCCTTCATCTTTATTATCTCTAGAGTCAACTCCCATAGCTATATCACTTGATTGACCGTGAAGGTAAGAGTCAATTTTTGCCGTTTTCCAACTAAAACCTTCTTGATTATATCCAATATCTTTAATGCAGCCTTTGACCTTCTCAATTAATTCATCGTTATCAATTTTTGGACCTCTTGTTTCCCCTGCTAAAACAACCTTATTAGTAGTTGTCAAAGTTTCACATGCTACTCTTGCCTGAGGATCTTTTGATAAGTACATATCTACAACCATGTCAGAAATACGATCACAGACTTTGTCGGGATGCCCTTCAGAAACTGATTCACTTGTAAATAAATAATTATTTTTTGTCATTAAATTTTATTTTTATTGTAAAAACGAATAAGATATATGTAAATAAAAGTACAAAAAATATCAAATCATTTTTATTTTTAATACTGTTATTAATTAAAGGAATTTCCATTTCAATATTACCCCTTTCACTTGGAGTTAAACTTTTTACAACTTGACCTTTGTTGTTAATAATTGCACTAAATCCCTTATTAGCTGACCTGAGAACAAAAAGATTACTTTCTATAGCTCTAAATATAGATTTAGAAAAATGTTGATGAGGGCCGATAGATTTTCCAAACCAAGCATCCTCAGAAATATTAACTATAAGATTTGTATTTTCTGGGGAATTTTGAGTCAATTCAGGAAAAATTATTTCATAACAAATAAGTGGTAAAATTTGATAATCAAAAATATTAATATTTTTTTGATTACCTCCATTTATGAAAGATCCGTACCCCTGAGTTATTTTTTTTAATCCAATTTTTTGTAATATATTTTCAAATGGTAAGAATTCACCAAAAGGAACTAATTTTTTCTTATTATATTGGTTTATAATCTGAAAATTATGATCAATCAAAACTAAACTGTTATAAAAATTAGATGGTTCCCCTCCTAAAGCACTAACACCAAATATAATTCGATGTTTTTTTGAAAAATTTTTTTTAAACAAATAATCGAACTCAGAAATATCCGATAAATTATAGCCAGTAAAGACTCCTTCAGGCCAAATAAAAATTGTATTTAGGTTTTTTTCTGGTTCACTAAATCGAATAAGTTTATTGATTAATTCTTCCAGCTCTATAGTAGATAAATTATACTTGAGGTCTATATCAGGTGAAATTATTTTAAATTTAATAATTTGATCATCCTTTTTTTTTACTTCAGATAACTCTATGTTATTTCGATTTATTGAGATTGATCCAAAAATATAATTTGAAAAAAATAAGAACAACCAAAAACTTATTATTATTAAGTTTCGTTTTTTATTTCCCATAAACAATAGCAGGGGTAAGCAAAATGTAGAGATAGCCAATAAATTAAATCCGAACAACCCTACTAAATTTAGTAATTGTATAATTTCAATATGCTCTACCCAACTATAAGCCCATAAATTCCATGGAAAACCAGTAAATATTTTTGATCTTATATAGTCAATTGAGCTAAATGATGTAATAAAAATAATTATTGATACAAAATCATTTTTTATAAAAAAGCCTGATACTAGAGACGCAAAGCCAAAGAATAAAGCAAGAAACATAGGTAGAAGTATAAGTGAAACTGGAATTAGATAAAAAAAAATTTCATCAAATGTTAATGAGTATGAAATCCAGTGAGTGCCTGATAAAAAAAAACCAACGCCGAATGAATAGCCAACTAGAAATAAGTTTTTAAGATACGGTTTCTTTCTATATTTATTTTTTGATTTTTTTCTGACAAAACTTAAAATCAGAAATAAGCATGGAAATATTAAAAAATTTACAAAAGTATAATTAAAAGGTGAAAATCCTAAAACAGATAACACTCCTAAACTAAAAGGAATTAAATAAACTAGTAACACTCTACTATTCTGTATTATATTTATCATGACTTAACTAAATTTAAAAAAGTTTTTTCTATTTTTCTCATTGATAAATAATCTTTATTTTTTTTGTGCTGGTAGCCTAGTAAGTGAGCAAACCCATGGATCCACAAGAAATCAAAATTATTCTTAAAATCTAAATTTTTATTATTTTTTTTTATTTTATTAATATTTATTATAATGTCACCTAAATAAAATTTATCTCTTTTTTTTAATTTTAATTTAAAATCCTTTTTTTTAAAAAAGGGAAATGAAAGGACATCGGTAGTCTTATTTTTATTTCTAAATTTTAGGTTAAGTTTTTTTATTTCTTCATCACCTGATAACAAAATAGAAAGTTCTAATTTATTATTCTTAAGAATTTTAATTTTTTTTTCTAAAACTTTAAATTTTTTTTTGAGATAAATATTTGGTTTTTTTATATATTTTTTCCATTTATTATCTTGAATAATTACATTAATTTTTATCATCCAGATTATTTTGATAAGCTTGAATAATTTTTGAAACTAGAGGATGTCTTACAACATCTTTGTGATCAAATTCAATTATTTTTATTTCTTTTATTCTTTTTAAAATTTCTTTTGATTTTAGCAATCCTGAATGAGATTTATTTGTCAAATCAATTTGAGAAGGGTCTCCGTTTACAACTAATTTAGAGTTTTCACCTATTCTAGTTAAAAACATCTTAATTTGAGTTGCTGTTGCATTTTGTGCTTCATCCAAAATAGCAAAAGAATTTTTAAGAGTTCTACCTCTCATAAAAGCAAGTGGTGCTATTTCAATTTCTCCATTTTCTATTTTTTTTTGGATTTTCTCGTAACCAAATAAATCATATAAAGCATCATATAATGGTCTTAAATATGGATCTACTTTATCTTTCATGTCTCCAGGTAAAAAACCNANTNTTTCNCCNGCNTCNACNGCNGGTCTTGATAATATGACTCTCTCTACTTTCTTTTCCATTAACATTTTGACTCCAACTGATACTGCCAAATAGCTTTTACCAGTTCCAGCAGGCCCTAAGGATACGATTATCTTTTCGTTAATTAATGCTTCCAAATATTCAGCCTGCTTTCTTGATCTGGGTATAACTGATTTTTTTGGAGTCTTTATAATTTGACCTAAAGTTCTTATATTGTTTTTATTATTTTGCTCAGTATTAGACATACTATTTTTTATTGAATAAATTATATCACTATTTTCAATCGAATTGGTAATTAGAAATTTATTAACTAAAAATTTAAAAGACTCAGAAACTTTTAAGATCGAATCTTCATCTCCTTTGGCAGTTATAGAATTTCCTCTAAAAAAAAGCTTTGTATTTGTTAACTTTTCTAATTCAGATAAATTATTATTAAATTCTCCTACAATTGCTAAGAGAAGTTTATTGTCAAAAATCTTTATATTTAAAGTTTGATTATCAATTTTTTTTAACAATATTTGCTTTTCTAAGTTTTTTGCCTCTAGCATTATGCTGCGGCCTCTTTTTTTGAAGTTATTTTAGATCCAAATAATGTGTTTCTATTGTACTTTTTAATTTCTACATCAATCACCTTTCCCACATCTTCTTTGTTTGCATCAAATATTACTGGAGTTAGCTCTTGGGTTCTTCCAAAATATTTGGTTTGATTCTTTAATTTGTTTTCAACCAGAACTTCTTTAATTTTTCCTACAGAATTTTTATTTTTATTTATTTGAATTTCCTGAAGTAAATTTTGGATAATAATTAATCTCTTTTTTTGTTCATCATTTTTTATTGAACCCAAACTTGCAGCTGGAGTGCCGGGTCTCCTATTGTAAATAAATGAATAGGAATTAATAAAATTAACTTTTTTAATTAAATCAATTGTATCCAAAAAATCTCTTTCAGTCTCTCCGGGATAGCCAATTATAAAATCGCTGGAAAATTCAATATTTTTTGAAACTTCTCTAATTTTATTAACGATAGATAAATAATACTCCCTTGTATATTTTCGGTTCATTTTTTTTAGAATATTGTTAGATCCGCTTTGAACAGGTAAATGCAAAAAAGGCATGAGTTTTTTTATATCTTTATAACATTCAATTAAATCTGGAGACATGTCATTTGGATGTGACGTCGTATATCTTATTCTTTTTAAATTTTTAATTTTATCTAGCTCTCTTATTAAGTCAGACAATCTAAAACTTTTCTTACTATACTTAAAATTATAAGCATTTACATTTTGACCCAAAAGTGTGATCTCTTTAGTTCCATTTGAAACTAGACTCTGAGCTTCATGAATTATTTCTTTTAATGATCTTGAATACTCGGTACCTCTTGTGTAAGGAACAACGCAAAAATTACAAAATTTATCGCATCCTTCTTGTATGGTTATATAAGAAGAGACTTTTGACTCGGAGTTTTCTAGAGTATTTAATTTATCAAATTTTTCAATTACATCAAATTCTGTGGAATTTATTTTTGTTTTTTTGTTAATTATGCCTTTTAAAATTTCCGGGATATTATGATAAGACTGGGGACCCACTACCGCATCAATATACTTTTCTCTTTTGAGCATTTCATCATTTTCTGCCTGTGCGACACATCCGGTAATCAAAACTATTGGTTTTTTTTTATTTCTATATTTTTTTTTTAATCTTCCTATATCATGATAAACTTTTTCTGTAGCCTTCTCTCTTATATGGCATGTATTTAAAATATAACAATCGGCACTTTCTAAACTTTCTGTTTTTTTGTAACCTATTTTTTTCACCAAATCAGAAATACGATTACTATCGTATTCATTCATCTGGCATCCAAAGGTTTTGATAAAAAAGTTTTTTTGCAAGTTTTTAGTTTTTTTTAATTTTTGATCCGTAAAGTTCTAGTTTGTGGTCTACTAATTTATAACCCAATTTTTGAGCAATTTTTTTTTGAAGATCTTCTACATCTTTGTCAACAAATTCTACTATTTCCCCGGTGTTAATATCTATAAGATGATTGTGATGCTCTTCCGTTGTAGGTTCGTATCTTGATTTGCCTTCCTTAAAATCATGCCTAATTAATATTCCTGACTCTTCAAAAAGTTTTATTGTTCTATAAACTGTAGCGATACTTATTTTTTTATCAATAGATGTTGCTCTTTTGTGAAGCTCGTCTACATCAGGATGATCTTTAGAGCCGTAATTTTCTTTGGAGTCTGATATAACCTTTGCAATTATTTTTCTTTGCTCAGTTAATCTGACACCTTTTTCTTTNCANTTTTCNTCTATCTTGCTCATATAATATTTATATAATTTAGCTCATGTATACCGGTTTAATCAAATTATTTTCTAATAAATTTTTTTTAATTAATAATTCAATATTTTTAGGGTTAAATTCATCTAAACTCGAGTCTTTATACCCGTAAAGCTTGGCACCCTTAGAGATTACTATTCCCTTGGCTATAGCTAAAGAAATTCTCAAACTTGAGAAGCTGCCTGGGCCCAAATTGACAATAATTGAAAAATTTTTGTCAATTTTTGCATTCTTTTGCGCGATAAATTTAAATATATTATTCACAAGTGTGTTTTTTTTGTTTTTTATATTCATTTGAATTTTTTTTACAAAGAAATTATTATGTATTTTTAAACCAAGATAATTATTTGCACCTGTGAAATGTATTATTAAAAAGTTTTTAACCATAAATTTACTTATNGTTTTTTTTGTTATCACTAACAATTCTTATTCTGCGTCAAAAGAACAATATGACCGTGGAATTATATCAATTATGTACCATAGATTTGAAGAAAATAAATATCCATCAACAAACATAAGAATAGATGACTTCAAGACACATATAAGTCTTATAAAAGAGCAGAATTTTAAATTTATTTCACACAANGAATTTGAGGAAAATATAAATATTAAGAGCAATGCCAAAAAGATTTTATTAACAATCGATGATGGTTTTCTATCTTTTTATAAAAATGCCTGGCCCATTTTAAAAAAAGAAAAAATACCGTTTATAATTTTCGTGAATACAGAAAGCGTCGGATCCTCTGGCTATATGAGCTGGGAACAACTTAAAGAAATTTCTGATTTTGATTTTGTTCATATCGGAAACCATAGTCACTCCCATGGTTATCTGGTTGATAAAAAAGATGATGAGATAGAAAAAGATATCAAAATTTCAATGGAGCTATTTGAAGAAAAACTAAAACATAAAACTAAATTTTTTGCATATCCTTTTGGAGAATATAAAAATTCTTATAAAAAAATTGTAGAAAATTTGGGTTTTAAATATGGATTTGGACAGCATTCAGGTGTAATGGACTCCACAAAAGATAAATACGAGTTACCCAGATTTCCAATTAATGAAAAGTATGGTGAGATAAAAAGGTTCAATAGATTGCTAAAAACAATTCCTTTTGCTTATAAAAGTATCACTCCTGATGAAAAGTACTTAATTAAACCCAATAACCCNCCAAAAGTTAAAATTGTTTTTTTTAAAGATGGGCCAAAAATTAANAATATCAATTGTTATTCAAATGAAAAAAACGAATGGAGAAAATCAAAGATTGAATTTATTAATGATTACGAACTCAAAGTTATTTTACAAGGAAAATTTACTACGGAAAGAGGAAGAATAAATTGTTCTTTAAGAGAAGCTTCTGGTGACTGGAGATGGCTGGGAATCCAATTTGTAATATCTGAATTATAAAACTAGAGATGAGGCTTTATTTGTGTTCATCAAGTTCGAATTATCAAAATCAGTTAATTGATTTTGAGAGATTATACTTGATAGAATTGTAACATATTCTTTTCCGGTGGCTGCATAACTTTCTAGATATTTTACAAGATCTTGACCAGTTATTTTTTTATTTTCTTCNCTNAAACTAGCTCTTTTTTCNCTTAACTCTCCATATGCTTTNTGAGTATTCANATTTTTTTGGTAAGCTACTATTGATGAGCGAAGCATNGGAAACTTTAGGACTTTATGACCTTTCCCTTTGCTGTCTTTCGGTTTTATTCCATCTTTTCCATANGTCCATTGTCCAAACATTGCATTTCCCTCNAGAGCNAATCTAGAAGTGCCCCAGCCACTTTCTTTNGCCGCTTGAGCTATTGCTAAAGAAACAGGAACTATATCCATTCTTAATTTAAGTTCAGCTATATCTTCATTTTTNATTTGATAATCCTCAAAACGNCTCTTAAGCCAACGTTTTTCCCCCATTGTATTTGACGGTTTNCCTAAAATCTTAAAAAGNTTCTTNCTNTTTTCTAAAATTTTATTATTTTCATCAATAATCAAAGGTAAAATTATTTTTATAAAAGTATCTTTTCTTTTAGATGTACTTTTGATATTTTTTAAATCAGGTGGAAGCTTGGAAAGGTAAACTGGCTTAACACTCTCGCCTAATCTAATACTTTTAAGATCATATTTTAAATTTTCGAATAGATTCAAGGTTATTCTTGTATCTAGACTAATTTTATTATCCTTGCTGGTTTCATTGGTATTAAATTTTTCATCCTTAAAAGTTTTCTTGTTGGTCTTGTACTCCTTTGCAATATACGTAAATTTTATTTCGTTTGTAACGGTTTTAATATATGGCCTGATACTTACTAAACTAATTAAAAAAACAATCAAACAGCATGTTATCAAAACATTTGTTAATACTTGCTCCTTAAATCTTATCTCGGCTATTTTTTTTTTGTTGTAGCTATGTTCGGGCAGCCTTACTTTATTTTTGAGCAAAATTAGCTCTATCTGGGATGAGGTAAGTTTCTTTTTGGAGTTTATATAGGATCTCACTTCATTAATTTTATAAAGTTTGCATAACTCAAGTAATTGATCTCTATATGCTATATTTTTTTTCATTTTAAATTGCTTCAACAGAGTTTACACCTTTGACGTAATGTTTTAGTAAATTTTGCACACCTTTTTTCAAAGTCATCGTCGAGCTCGGACAACCAGAACAACTTCCTTTTAATTCAACTGTGACCACACCCTTCTCAAAAGAAATGAATTTTATGTCGCCTCCATCTTTTGCAACAGCAGGTCTTATCTTAGTTTCCAATACTTCATTAATCTGATTTATCACTTCATTATTGTCCTTATTGAAATCTGCTTTTGATGTATTATTTTCATTATCTTTTTTTTCTAGTATTGGCTTTTTATTTGCCTGAAAATAATCATTTAAATGTGAAATTACAGAGGGCTTAATGCTTTCCCAGCTAGCCTTTTCAAGTTTTTTAACGCTTAGAAAATTATCTGATAGCAAGATTANNTCAATNCCCTCNATGTTNANCAAATTCTTAACAAAATTNTTTTTTATTTCNCTTATTTTATNTTTTTGAAATTCAATTGTTCCTATCTCTGAAATTGTATTTTCAGAAAGGAATTTTAGTGCNTTTGGATTTGGNGTATTTTCAATTTGAATCATATTTAAATTTTAACATAGCATTTAAAAAATATCATAAGAATATTTCTATACAAAACCTACTATTTCTTTGACTTCTTTCAGATTTTTTGACGCAATTTCAGATGCTTTGAGCGCTCCATCTTTGAGAATTTTTATTAAATATGATTTATCTTTTTTAAGTTTGTTTATTTCTTCACCAATCGGGCAAATAGATGAAATAATAACATCTGAAAGTGCATCTTTAAATTTGGAAAAATCTTTGCCTTGCATTAAATTTAATGTGCTTTCTAAATTTGAGTTTGTTAAAAAAGAATAAATATTTAAGAGATTTAGTGCTTCAGGTCTGTTACTTAAATCTGAGACTTTTTCAGGTATTGGAGACGAATCTGTTTTTGCTTTTTTTATTTTTTTTCTAATTTCATCTTCTGTGTCCTTTAAATCTATTCTTGAATAATCAGAATCATCAGACTTGCTCATTTTTTTTGTTCCGTCTCTTAAACTCATGACTCTAGAAAGTTTTTTTTGTATTAATGGTTCTGGAAGAGGAAAAAAATTGACACTTTTAAAATCATTATTGAACTTTTGAGCTATATCTCTAGCAAGCTCTAAATGTTGTTTTTGATCATCGCCAACAGGGACATGTGTAGCTTTGTATAAAAGAATATCTGCTGCCATCAAGTTTGGGTATACATATAATCCAACGCTTGCGTTTTCCTTATTTTTTCCGGCTTTTTCTTTAAATTGTGTCATTCGACTCATCCAACCAACTCTCGATACACAATTTAATATCCATGCTAATTCACTATGACCACTTACTGAAGATTGGTTAAATATTATACTTTTATTAAAATCCAAACCACATGCTAAAAAACCAGCCGTTGTATCTAAAATATTTCCCCTTAGTTCTGTTGGATCTTTAAAAGTAGTGATTGCGTGTAAGTCAACAACACAGTAAATGCAGGACATAGTTTTTTGTAAATCAACAAAATTTTTCATTGCTCCTAAATAATTTCCTAAATGTAAATTACCGGTTGGTTGTACGCCTGAAAATACCAACTTTTGATTTTTTTTAGTCATTTAACTTGTAACTTTTTAACTTAAGCACTCCTAAAAGATTTGTTACGAAAAGGTATATACCTGCTGATAAGCCTATCACAATTAGTAAATAAATTAATTTAAAATTATAACTGTATGCAAACTTATCCTCAAAATAATCTAAACAAAAATAAAGGAAAAAACACATTAGAATTACAGCAAATGATATTTTAAGTAAATTTGAGAGAATATTGTTTTCAAAATTCAAAAGTTTATTTTGATTTAATAAATAAAAATAAATTAAAACAGCTACCCATGTTGAGATTGAGGTTGCTATAGGTATTATTATAAAACCATATTTTTTAAATAGAGTGACGCTAATTAAGATATTCAAAATCATAGTAAAGAAAGACACATAGAATGGAGTTTTTGTGTTATCTCTAGCGAAATAAAAATTTGATAGTACTTTTATTAATGCAAAAGCTGGAACCCCAAATGCGAAATATGTTAATGCCAAAGATGTGTAATTAATGTCTTCAATATCAAAAGAACCATAACCAAATAAACAACTCACGATATATTCAGATGCAATTAGCAAAGCAAATGCTGCTGGCAAAGAAAGTAATAAAGACAGCTCAATTGATTTGTTTTGAATAAAATTTATAGAAGCTTCGTCATTAATTTTTATACTTTTGGAAAGACTTGGTAGGGCCACTGTACCGACGGCAATGCCTGCTATCGCTAAATTAATTTGATATACTCTATCAGCATAGTACAAATAAGAAACTGCGCCTGATTGGAAAGACGCTATTATAGTACCAATAAGTATATTAACTTGTGTAATTCCTGATGCAAAAATACTTGGTAAGAGTTTTTTAAAAAATTTTTTTAATGCTTTACTTGCTTTTAGGCTTAGTTGAATAGTGGGAAAATAAAATTTTCTTGTAAAAAATAGTAAAAAAATTAACTGAATAATTCCTGCCAAAGTAACACCGATTGACAAATTTTTTGCAAAATCTAGATTATAAAAATAAGATATTAACAATGATAATATCATCACAATATTAAGCACAATTGGTACTGCGGCAGCTGCGCCAAATTTATTATTAGTATTAAGCACTCCTGATAAAAAAGAGGACAGACTTACAAAGAGTAAAAATGGAAAAGTAATCCTAGCGAATTCAATGGCCAAATTAAATTTTTGAGGATCATTATAAAATCCAGGTGCAATTAAATAAACTATAAATGGAGTAAAAATTTCTATTATTAAAATTAAAAGAATTAGAAAGAATAATAGTAAATTAAATACTTCGTCAGCAAACTTTTTTCCAACTTTTTTGCCTTTTATTTTCTCCTCTGCATAACTTGGGATAAATGCAGCATTAAATGTACCCTCGGCAAACAATCTTCTAAATGTATTAGGAAGTCTAAAGGCTACAAAAAAAGCATCGGCATAAATACTTGTTCCTAGAAAAAAAGCGATTAAAATATCACGTAAATACCCTAAAACTCTGCTTAACAAAGTATAAAAACTAAAAACTGATGTTGAAGACAACAAATTCATAATTACGCCAAAATAATTAGTGATTTAATATCATTTATATTACATACTTAAAATTTAATGACAAAAAAATCAAAAATTGATCATTACACCGATAAAGAAGCATTAGACTTTCATAATAAAGGAAAGTCTGGCAAAAT